>CANDNO010000008.1 GCA_947386115.1 uncultured Muribaculaceae bacterium | reverse complement strand
GAACCGGGTAAGGGAAGATATGATCTTTATTATAGTTTAAATGAAAGAGCCGTGCATCCCCTATTGTACCACAACATAGAAGGGACGCGGCGTGCCGCGTAAACCCAGAAAAATCCAAGCCTCCAAGGCCCAATGTCCTAGCCCCCAAAAAAATTCGCGCAATTCGCGTAATCCGCGATTCATAAATTTAATCCGCGATTCTTAAATAACAGCCGCCCAATGGCCCACAAAAAAAATTCGCGTAATTCGCGTAATTCGCGATTCTTAAAATTTAATTCGCGATTTTTAAAACGTAATCTGCGATTCTTAAATAATCACCCGCCCGGCCACATAAAAGCCGTGCTCCCGGATGGTAGAAGCACGGCTTTCAATATTGTAACAAGATTTATTTGTATTTCTTGATGTGGTCGGGAAGCTTGGTGATGTCGTCAACACGCTCCTTGAGCATGCCCTCCTTGTCGATGATAAATGAAGTGGGGACGGCGCCTACATTGTAGTCGATGAGCACGCGGTCGCCGTCGCGGGGCGATTTGAACACAGCCACCCAGGGCAGATTCTTGGCAGCCTCGCGCCACAGATACTCGTCGGCATCAATCGATACCTGGTAGATCTCCACGCCACCGGCATTGTAAATATTTGCCAAGGCAAGGTTCACGGCAGGCGAATTCTCGGCCGCATAGGCGGTAAAATTCAGAATGACGGTCTTACCGTTTCCGGCGAGGTCAGACAACGAGCGGTCATTGTGAGCCGCATCCTTAAGCACTATTTCGGGGAACCCTATCTCCACTGCCTCGACAGCGGTATTGACAGGATTGAGAGCACGGCGCTGAGCGATGTACTGGGCCTCCATGAAACGCGTACGCGGATCGTTGGGACGCAGAGCCGAGAAGGAGTTTACAACGGCACCGATGACACGGAGGTCACCCTTATCGGCAGGATTGAAAATGCGCTGGCCGCCAATCTCCTTGTTGATAATATAGTAAGAAACGATGCTGCTCATATCGCCGAGAACCATCCCCGACAGTTCGCGTTTGAGGAGCGAGTCGCGCACTGCCTCACGACCGAGCGCTGCAACCTTGTCGTTGACCAGCTTGTTGATGGCACCCAGCATCTCGGCATTGGTGGTACCCGAGAGCTGATAATCGGTAGCCAGCCTTGCTGCATCACCGCTCAGAGTAACATTGTCGAGGCTGTCTATAGGGAAATAGGCCGACGAGCCTTCGAGTGTCACGCGATAGATATCGGGATAACCCACCGGTGCAGCTTCGAATTTATAGTTGCCTTTTTCATCGAGACGTACCGAGTCGAGCACGGTCCACATGCCGTTGAAAGAGCGCTCGAGGGTGAGTAATTTGCCGTCGGCACCGCTTATCGTGCCGCCTACGCTCCATGTGTCGGTGTGGCTGCAGGCTGTAGCAGCAACGATTGCCATACCTGCGAGGAGATAATGAGAAATCTTCATGGTCGTGATGAGGTTTATTTGAAGTTACGCGCTATATCGGCCGCCAGCTGTTCCATCTGCTCGGCGGGGAGAGTCATCTTCTTGCCGAAATTCATATCACCCTCGTTGGTAATGGGAATGAGATGAATATGAGCGTGAGGCACCTCGAGGCCTATGACAGCCACGCCCACCTTGCGGCACGGCACGGCAGCCTTAACAGCCTGGGCAACGCGCCAGGCAAAGCGCTGGAGGTCGGCATACTCGTCGATCGACAGGTCAAAGATGTTGTCAATCTCACGGCGGGGAATCACCAGAGTGTGGCCCGGCTGCACGGGATTGATGTCGAGAAAAGCAAAGAAACGGTCATCCTCGGCCACCTTGTAGCTGGGAATCTCACCGGCTGCTATACGTGAAAACAGTGTTGCCATAATCTTAGAAACCTATTTCAACGACTTCAAATTTCATCAGGCCCTGGGGCACCTTGATCTCTACCACATCACCCTTCTTGTGGCCTATGAGGCCCTGTGCGATAGGGGTTGAAGCAGCAATCTTCTTCTCCTTGAGATTAGCCTCGCTATCGGTCACGATAGTGTACTCGACAACCATATTGTTGGCGAGATTCTTGATCTTCACGCGGTTCATGATCTGGATCTCGTCGGTGTTGAGCTTGCTCTCGTCGATGATGCGGGCATTGGCAACGAGGTCCTTGAGCTGCGAAATCTTCATTTCGAGCATGCCCTGAGCCTCCTTGGCAGCATCATACTCGGCATTCTCGCTCAAGTCGCCCTTGTCGCGGGCCTCGGCGATAGCACGTGATATCTCGGGACGCTTAACATTTTCCAGATAAGCAATTTCTTCCATCTTTTTGCGGTAACCATCCTTGGTCATGAAGGTTATAGCCATAGTTGTATTGATTTTTAAAAGGTTATACAATAAAAAATAAGGCGCCCGACTGTCGCCATCGACAGCGAGGCCCTAAGCATTTCGGCATAATTACAAGGCAAAGATAAGGCCAATATGTCCAATTTCCAAATTTTCAGCCAAAAATCGTAAAAACAACACCCGGCCTCAATTCCACCACCCCTGCCAACGCCAAGCGAGGCGCTGTCATCACGACGGCGCCTCGCTTGATAAACCAATCATTATCACATTATATCTTAAGCAATGGAAAAACTCTCTCTTTGTTGCTTTCTGATATATAAACACCCCGAGAGAGAGTTTGGTTCAAATCTCCCTAAAAATTTTTTCGTCAATCAAGGCGGGTTACACGCACACGGGTGTTTTTCAGGCGATAAGGAGCTACAGCTTTCACCACCTCGCGGGCCTTGTCGCGCGGAACGGCAGCTATGGCCGAGTGGTCGCTCACGGTGATGCGACCCACCTCGTCGGGAGCCAGGCCTCCACGATTAATGAGATAGCCGGCTATGTCTCCGCGCGAGATCTTCTCGCGACGCCCGGCATTGAAATACAGCGTCGCAACATCGCTGCGCAACGGGTCGTTGCTTCGGCCCGTAGGCACATAAGCGCGGTCAAACTCAATATATTCGGGCAGATTTTCACCCTCGGCCGTTATCACGTAGATTGTACCGTGGGCATCCTGCCGGGCAGTGCGTCCGTTACGATGGGTCCATGCCTCGGCGTTAGTGGGCATGTGATAATGGATTACCGAACCAATGTTGTCAATATCGAGTCCTCTTGCCGCCAGATCGGTAGCAACGAGCACCGGAGTGGTGCCGTTGTCGAGCAGGTCAAGCGCGAGCTGCCTCTCCCGTTGTTCAAGACCGCCATGATAAAGTCCCACAGGCAAATGGTTCTTTACAAGAGCATTATACACCCGCTCGGCGCTCTCACGATGGTTCACAAAAATAATGACGCGCTGATTGTCAAGCGAATGCAACAAGTCGATGAGCGTATCGAGCTTGTCGCGCACGGGACTCTCGACCTGCACCACCTGCATGCGGTGACGGGGAGCAGGAGTCGACTCGGTGTAATCGAGCGTTTCGGCACGATCCATCTTTATAAAATCGGGCAGACACTCCAAGCGCGTAGCACTCGTGAGCACCGTGTTGCGCACTCCCGTGAGACGGCGCGCTATGCGAGACATCTCGTCGGCAAATCCCAGCTCGAGCGACTTATCATACTCGTCGAGCACAAGCGTCGAGACTGCCGACAGGTCGATCTGCCGGCGCTTCAAATGGTCGAGCAAACGCCCCGGAGTAGCCACAATTATAGCCGGAGTAACAGAGAGCGTATTGACCTCGTCGGCCATCGAGTGACCACCATATAATGCGGTAACTTTCAAGTCGGTAGCAATGGGGCGCAGAACCTCATGAATCTGTAACACCAGTTCGCGCGACGGCGCTATCACCACCGCCTGCACCATGCCGTTATCAGCCTTGACACGCTGAAGGAGATATAGCGCAAAAGCAATCGTCTTGCCCGACCCCGTAGGCGCCAGCAACACAACGCCGGCACACTTCATAGCCGCCATAGCCTCCTGCATGGGATTAAGACACTCAATCCCCTCCTTCACCCTAAGATTATCAATAATCTGCTGTAATTTCATAAGAACACGCTTAAAAAAACAATGTCATCATTAACATAAACAACAAAGTTACAACAATATTCCCAATGTCAACAATCATAAACGCAGAAAACGTGTCCGCCGCCCAAAGAAAACGCCGGCGATAGACAAAGAGTCTCAACGCCGGCGTTTTGAGTATCTTACATGTAAGTTGCGTGATCACTCGCTATTACAGTCGCCTGAACTATCGCAATCGTCAGACGACCAGAAAAAATAACCTCCGGAACTTGATGAGTCAGCGGAGCCATGGCTACACAATCCGATAAGCAAGCCAATCACTACTATACAAATGATGCCTACATTTATCCAGACCCAAATATCAAATAAAGTGATTCTTAAAAACATAGTAATATTTTTTGTTTAAAAATAATAAAAGTGATTATAAACTCCAAACTAAATTCCTGAAAAGGACATAAATATAGCGGTCATGGCGAACGATATATGCATAAAACTAAAATTTGACAGTAACGGTCAAACAATAATGTGCCAACGGACAGTATCTGCCAAGGAGTTACAGAGTGCTGTGCGAAAGGTACAAAACCAGTCAAAGACTACATTTAAAGATTTATTGTCAGGTGTATCAGCTACTATGGTGTCCATAAAGGGTGCGACAGAGATGGTATAAGTAATTTGGCCCAGCCATACATGGGGTTCGATCAGGCCATGCGCACCGCCAACACGATAGCTGGGAAAGGTGCGGGGAGCGATGGTATCTATACGGCAAGGCGAGGCTTTCCGTATTTATAATGGGCAGCTACGCAGCCCTCTTGGTGGGGGTGTATGCGATATACCCAAGCTGCGGACGGCTATGCGGCCCTTGCATGGGCCTAACGCTAAGCGACGGCTACGCCGCCGATAAGGCTCCTATCGGAGCCCATGGAGCTACTGGAGCTACTCAAGGTCCAAGGTCCAAGGGATGGGGATTGAGAGGCGTGGTATGCCCTAAGTAATTACCCAAGCCCATGCCGAGATAACGGCGGAGCTGTTGCATTTAACCACCCCAACGATCTTTCGTGGGGTGCGGCGCTCTTTTCCAAACAAATCAACGGCGGAGTCGTTGCATTTAGCGGTGCCCGTACATTGGTGAGCCCGAAACATAAAATCGTCCCGGGAAAGCTTTGATTTACTTTGCCGGGACGATTATACTGTCATTTTTAGCGGCGGCCGGGACGACCGGGGCCGTGGCCGGGAGGTGGTCCGCCGGGACCGCCCCAGCGGCGGGCATTGCGGTCGGTGGGCTCGTTGCCCTTGCCGAATGTGTTGAACTTGTAGGTGAACGTGAGCATGAAGTAGCGCGTGAGCGTGTTATACTCGATGTCGTCGATATAGTTGGCTGTTACCGAGCGCTGTATCTGCTGTTTCTGTTTCAACAGGTCGTACACTTTAAGCTGCAGCGTAGCCTGCTTGTTGCGCAGGAATTCGTAGCTTATCGATGCGTTCCACATCCAGGTGTTGGTATCAAATCCGTTGGAGTAACCCTTCGTACCATTGAAGTTGAGCTCGCTGTTGAGAATAATGCCTATGGGTGTATAATAGTAGGCATCGAATCCCACGCCGTAGTTGTGAACGAGCATATTGCCGTTGGTGGTGGTTTTGAGGGTGTTATAGGTCTTTTGCAGGCGGTAGTTGGGTCGCAGCTCGAGCGAGACATTGTCGGGGCGCCATGCAAAGGCCATCATGTCGGCAAACATGAGCGTGCGGCTCGTGTTTTTGAGGTCGTTGTTGAAGCCCACGGCCTGGTTGTAGTTGATGAACATGTGGTTGTTGAACGTGAACGCCTTGTTGCGCAACGGTGTCGAGAACATGTTCATGATGCGGGCGCTCCAAACGCCGTTGACATTCTCGTAGGTTGTGAACTGGCCGCCGGTCGTGGTATCATACTTGGTCTTTGACACGATGCTGTTCTGGGTCACGTTGATGAATGCCATCGCCATGATCGACTGCTGACGCTCCTGGTTGAAGTTCTGATAGCGCAACTGTATGTTGTGGGTGAACGTGGGGAGCAAGTTGGGGTTACCCTGAATCACTCGCAGGGGGTCGGTCTCGTCGGCTACGGGCTGCAACTGTGCCATCGAGGGCTGCGACGAGCGTCCGCGATAGTTGGCGTTGAACGACGACACCTTGCTTATCTTGTAACGGAATCGCATGAAGGGCGCGTAGTTCCATACCCAGCGCTCGGGGATATTCTTGTCTGAGTTGATGAGATTGCGGCTGCGCGACATCGACGGTACGGCCGACACACCACCCTCGAAGTTGATGTTCTTAGTCACCTTCTTATAGCCCACGCGGATGTCCTGCGAGAAGAAATCGTTGCGGAAACGGTTGCTAAGCTGCGCGTCGAGCTCGGGATTGTTGACATCGACATTAAACATGGGTATCTCATAGCCGGTGCCGTTCAAGTCGTAGTAGCGTGTGGCTACTGCCAGCAGCGGGTCATACTCACCGGCCTCGTTGAGATAGTCGACCGGGCGGTTATACACCAGTTTGTCGGCATTGTTCCAGCGATACTGGGCGTTATAAGCCACGGTTATGAAGTTGCCGTTGGCCACATTGCCCAGAGGCTCGGTCCACGACAGGCGTCCCGACACCGAGTTGCTCCACGTGTGGTTGTCGGTGTAACGGTCATAAATGTCGTAGGTATCGCCGTAGGTGTCCTCGAGCTCGTCGCTCAGCGCGGCATCCTGCAGCTGGCGGTACCAATTGTAGGAGTAACTGTCTGATTTCTCGCGCACGTTGGACATGCTGTAGCGGCCGAAGATTGAGAACGAACGTCCGCGGTGGCTCTTGAAATTGTGGTTATAAATGGTCATGAAACCGGCCTCGTAGCTCTTGCCGTGAGACGAGCCCAGGTTAAGGCTCGTAGTGGTATTCTGGTTGGGGCGGGTTACGGAGAACTCGTCGCTCTCCGAGTCGTTGATATTGATCGACATGTTGGGGCGCACGTCGAGGGTGTTGAACGAGTCGGGCTTCCACTGTATGCGGAAATCGGCGCGAATATTGTGCCCCTTGTCGGTAGCAAGCGACGATGAGTTTGAGAAATAATCGTCGGCGTTGAGCAGGTACTCGCGGTTCTGGCGCTTACGCGTGTCGCGGTCGGTGTGTGAATACATCACGTCGCCACCCACGCGGAATATCTCCTTGTTACCTATGTTGAAATTGACACCGAACGACTGCGAGTTGTTGATGCCCCTGTCGCCGCCAAAACGGCGGAAACGGTTGCCGTTGCCATCGGTAAATCCGAGTTCGTTGGTATTGTTGGCCGAGCCTATGAATGTTATCTGGTTGTCGTTCCAGAAACGGTTGATATTGAACGTGGCCTGATAGCGCTCGTCGGTACCGTAGCCGGCCTCGACTGTGCCGAACCAGCCGTTTTTCATGCCGGGCTTCACCGTGAGGTTGATGACGGTCTCTTCCTCGCCGTCGTCGACACCGGTAAGGCGAGCCAGGTCACTCTTGCGGTCTACCACCTGGAGCTTGTCGACCATGTTGACAGGCAGGTTTTTCGACGCCACCTTGGGGTCGTCGCTGAAGAACTCCTTGCCGTCGATAAGTATCTTCGTCACGCTCTTGCCGTTGGCTGTGATCTTGCCGTCCGAGTCGACTTCGACGCCGGGCAGACGCTTGAGCAGGTCCTCGACCACGGCGTTGGGCTGGGTCTTGTACGAGTCGGCATTGAACTCGACCGTATCCTCCATCACCTTGATAGGAGTCTTGATGGCAGTCACCACTGCCTCCTGGAGCTTGATCGACGAGTCGGTCATGCGCAGCGTGTCGGCCTGCACATTGCCGCCGGCCATCTTTACGTTGATATATCCCTTGTTGAATCCTATGTACGAGGCTTCTACGATATAGTCGCCACGCTTTACACCCGCGAAGGTGTACCGGCCGTCGATATTGGCAATAGCACCCTTGACAAACGAGCTGTCGCGGGCTGCAAGCAGTCGCACGGTGGCATCGGACATAGGATCGCCCGTCGAGTTATCGACAATGACTCCCTTGATATCGGCAGCCCAGGCAGCCGTCGCGACGGCCGCTGTAATTAGAAAAGTTAGAATACGGTAATAGTTGAAGCGCATCTTTTGCGTTGTTTATGATTTTAACTTAATATAGATATCGATATTATCACGACTGTTAAAAGCCGACATGTAAAAAGACTCCCGTGCGGCCATTCGGTTTAACACGTTAAAGTATTTTAATATTTGTCAGCACATTTTTGCACGCTTTCCCGCGATTTACTTGTCGAAACAAGAAATACACCGCCAAAAATCAGTATTACCGCCGCGAGTTTTACGAAGCTGAACGAGTCCATACCCCAGGCTATGGCGATAATGCTCGCTACGACGGGCTGCACGTAATTATACATTCCGGCAACAGTGGGTCGAAGCAATCGCTGGCCCACCACAACAAGGATGTAGCTTACAAACGTGGCTCCCACCACGATAAACGCGATGCTCGCTATGTGGCGCGACTCGACATCGCTCCACTGCGTGGCATTCAAATCGCTGAATGTCAAGGGTAACATAACCACAGATGCGAATGTGAACATCCACTTCATTATCGTCACTATCGAGTAGCGTGTCACAAAGTTCTTGAACAGCACAAGATAAAAAGCATAGCTAAGCTGAGCCGTGAGCACCAGCACATTACCCAGCATGGCATTATCGCCGGCCGACGCCTCCGCAGCACGGTGACTGCCCGTAATGAGCAGCAGCGCCCCCGCAGCTCCCGCCACTATGCCTCCCACCTTCCGGGCCGAGATAGGCTCCTTGAGGAAAACCGCAGCTATCAGCATGGCCCACAGCGGCATACTCGTCGTGATTATCGATGCGTCCATAGGCGACGTCAGCCCCACGCCCGATATGTAACTGCCCTGATTGAACACTATCGCCAGCATCGACGCCACAAACAGCTTCGCGAGATCCCTCACCGGCACCCGCTCCTGCTTCTTGAACAACGAGGCAATCCAGAACAATACGGCCGCACCGAATATACGCAAATCGGTAAGTACAAACGGAGTAACCACCCCGGCAGCCATCACATACTTGGCCAGCGGAGCCATCATGCCCCAGATCGTATTGGCCGTCAACATCGACAGGTGACCCTTTGCAGCACTCATATCAGCTTCTCGAACGCTATACGTTCCCCCTTTTCATACCTCACGATACCGCAACGTTCAAAACCGCACCCCTCGAGCAGGCGCAACATGCGGCCGTTATCATAATTTGTGTCAACCCTCATCGAGCCGATTCCCCGGCCGGCAGCAAGATCACATGCAATATCAAGGAATCGTTTTGCAAGACCGCGGCCATGCATATCGGCAGCCACAGCAAGACGGTGAACGACAACATATTGCCCGCCATTCGTCAACCAGTCACCATCCTCGATATCATCATAGGCAGGCTCACCCGTCAGCACCACAGCGCCATAGGCCACCACCCGCCCGTCATCGACAAGCACATAGCCCACACCTCGTTTGATATCCTCCATAATATGTTCGAGAGCAGGATACGACTCGTCCCACTGCCGCTTGCCCTCACGTAGCATACGGTCGACCGCCGCATCGATAATCTCCATCACGGCCGGCACATCACTCACCGCGCCCTGCCTGAATACAATACCCATACACAATCAATTTTGCCCGCAAAGTTACAAATTTCCCGGCACATACCCACTCCAAGCCGAATATGTTAATATACGTTAAGGTTTTAATATTTTGCATCACTGTCGGATCCTTTCTGCTGTATCTTTGCCGGCACTAAACACACATATACATAAACCTGTTATACTATGGAATTTAAATCTATCTCGCTGTCGGTCAAGGATATCGACCGACTTCTCTCGATCAATGATGATGATGAGCGCCGGGAAGTGCGCGAATTTATGGCCCGGTCTATGGCCGAACCCGAGTCGGTTCACGCCGAGGAGTATCGAGACTCTTCACCCACAATCTACAAGTTTGCACGACGCATCGAGCGCCGTGTCAAATCGGCCCGCCGCCGTGCCGAACGCAAACAGCCCCTTAAAACCGAGCTACCCGCTATACCTACGGCAACCCGTGAAGAAACAACCGTATCATGTGTCGTGCTGGAATCATACAATCGCAATTTCAAATCAATACTTACCCGATTTAATGACCATCTCGACCTCATGATCAGTCGATTCAATATCTTCGAAAACCCCACATGCGACAACGCGGCGTTCATGTATCTCACCGACCTGCGCGACCGCGTCAAATCACTGCTCTCGCAATACATTGCCAGGCAGCGACCCGACATTCATCCCCAGGCTGCAAGCATCACCTTCCCAACAGCTATTTAGAGCCAGTCGCGCCAGTTGTCGCAGGTGCGTTTGATGGCGGCGGCGGTGGGGGTGTCGGGGTACAGGCGCACGGCCGAGCGGTAACGGCCGGTGTGCACGAGGCCGGCGGCACGTCCTTCGTCGGTATCAAATGTAGCCATGGCTTCTTCGACCTGTCGGCGGTACCGTGCCTCGACTTCGTCGGTGCTGTCATATTCATAGAAATAATCGAGACTTGACCAGTCGGCGTCATACATGGGGTAAGTGAGTGTGGGCACGTACTCTCCGCGCCAATACTGCGTCAGTGCCCAGCAGTCCTCAAACGAGTTTCGCAATCCTATGGCATAGTCAATGGCAGCCATGGCACGCTCGTCGGCCGTGGAGCCGTTACGCTTCAACTGTTGCAGCCGGAGCATGCGCCGCGCAAAGTTGAGCTTGGCGTCACGTGGTGACGACAAGTGCCTGACCGAAGCTCCATCATCATGATTATATCCAATGAACGGGTCGCGCGACAGGTAGCCCTCCTTGTAGACATTCAGAAACTCCTGATACCCGGGGCTGACTGACGACAGATAGCTCACGGCTCGATCATAACGTTCTTCGCGCAGGGCAAGTGTCCCTATGAGTTCTTTGACATAATTTCTGTCAACTCGTGCATAGCGTCTGAGGTAGTTCCAAAGCGGCTCGTCGTCGTACATCTCTTCGTACACTGCGATGAGGCGGCCCGAGGTGAGGCTTCCCATAAGCCTGAACGATAGGCTGCCGTAATCGATACTGTTATTGATCGTGGGGTCTTTGACAAGTTCATCGACCGGGTAGGTAAACGGCTTGTAACCGATCGCCGGGCCCATCCACCGGTAGTCACACATGCGGGTGTTTCGGTAGCGGTAACGGTCGGCAAATCCGGCTAAAAGCACGGCGGTCGTATAATCCTGCTGCGCCATGAGTTGCGGGACCCAATGTATGTAAACCATATTCCGGAGCACATTGTCGAGCGTGGCATATAAGGGAGATAAGGGTCCGACGTGAGACTCGATCCACCTCAAGTCGCCCAATAGTCGCGACATATCGCCGCGCTCGGCATCGAGCATCATGCGGTAAAGACGCATGACGGCAAGATTGTCGGCACTCGACGGTTTCGATTTCATAGCCTTCTGCACATACCTCAAAGCCTCGCCGTGGTCATTCTCGTAGACATGGGCGATATAGGCAAGGACAAAATACCAGTCGGCCTTATGGATACAATCCTCGCGGACTACTGTCTCAAGAGCGATGGGCTTGAGCTCTTTCATAAAGACCGTGTCGTTTTTCGCCCTGTCCCCGTGTATGTAGCTCATCATCTCCGGGTTATCGGGATGGCAGCGTGCCATCAGTGCGACGGGATTGTCCGAGCGAATCGAATTGAAATCGCCCGCTTGGGCAAAATACTCGTTTGCACGGTCAATATCTCCGAGTCTCGACCAGCATCCGGCAATATACCCCATGGCCATGCGCTTGAACTGGTTGTCGGCGGGCAACTGTGACATATAGCGCTTGTAATAATCGGCGCAACGGCCATACTGCTTCGACGCAAAGAGCGCTCTCACAGCCTGCAGGGCGTAGCGGTCACCAAGCGGTGTGTGGGCGTTTTCCTCACACTGCTCCACGAAACGTCCGAAGTCGCCGGTCTCGTTATTGTCGGCATAACGACTTGACGGATAATACCATGGCGACTGTATGGCTTCGCGAGCCTCGGACAGCTCTTTAGCCAGCTCGAGAAAGTCATATATGTCATGATGGCCGGTATTTACAATGTATCGTATGAACTTATTGTCGGTCGATTCGTATCCATAAAACAGCTCGTTCAACTTGTTGCTGTCATATTTATACACAGCCTGTTTTATATCCTCAAGCGGTATGTCGCGGCTCGTCATCCGCTGCCACAGCAGCAGGTTTTCCTGCTCGTTGCGGTCTAAGCGGTCGTTGCCGGCATAGTAGGCGAAATAATCCACCTCGGGCACGCCACAATAATATGGCCCGCATGCCGTGCCGACCACATAACATGTTGCTATCGAAAACAGTATGCTAACGAGCCGTTTCATAGATTGCTGAGATTTCATTGTCGGTGTATTTTGAGAGGTTGGACGAATCGAGATGATATATTATCGAGGCGTGGGGACGGTCGGCCAGGCAGCTGTCGATAAGACGCTTAACTGCTATTATTGTCTCGTAGGGCGACAGCTCGGTGCGCACGATGTCGCCCGGCTGCAGGATGCGGTCGCCATGAATTGTTTCTGTGACGACTCGATGAGTGTTCGCCCCATGTGGGGCAAATCGCGTTGTGTCAGACGTGTCGAGATCGCGTAAAATGCCGGCAAACCGACGTTTGCGGTAAAGCAGCTGCCACAAGTAGGTGGGATAAGCAACATCGAGATGCAGGGGGTAGCTGCCAAGATTTTTCACATACGGCTCGATATCCTTGAGGTCGATAATGGAATTGTCGGCATCGGGGTCGCTGAAATCGCCGGTGTTATAGACCATGAGCACTCCGAGGTCGACAGGTGGCGGCGACTCGCGCAGTTGGTGCAGGCGTATGGTCGAGCTCAGCATCCAGCCAAGGCTGTCGCGGTCGATACACTGTTTCACCGCCCGGCACAGCGTGAAATACGACTGTCGGGTCGACTCGGTCCAGTCACAGTCAAGCTGCAGCTCCGAGACACTGTCAAGACGGTTGTACGAACACATGTTACGCACTCGATCGACAATGAGACCGGCATACTGCTCTTCCTGTGCGTTCATCTTCTTCAAGGCATCGATGGTGATATATACCACCGGGACATACTCGGCACGTGGAGGCTCGTTCAGATAATCGTCGACAATGCGCACCGTGGCATTGGGCACAACACTAAACTTTGACCACGCCGCCTCGTCGTTGACCGCGACATCGAACATCCTCAGATATATGCGCCCCACATTGTGACGTTCAAGGAAAGCGCGTTCGGCCGAGTCGGCATCAAACACTGTTTTCCAGTAGTACACCGAGTTGACGTTATCTCGATCAGTGGCGGGCGTGTAGTTGTTACCGGTCGAGCGCGAGCAGCCGGCGGCGAGCATCATTACAACGCCCCAAAGCAGTAGTTTCATATCGATAAGTTGTTTCATGACACAAAATTCGGCCAAAATACCTGCGCCACAAAACAAACTGTGAGGCGATGTACAAACACCACCTCTCGCTGTATGAAATCAAAACCGTGGGACTACTTCCAGATGATAAACGTAGAGTTGGCCGGCATGTCATGGTCGGGATTGCCGAAGACGAGACGCTCGCCGTCGGCTCGCAGGGCGACTGCTGGTGACGAAGAGCCAACAAGGTAGATGGCATTGGAAACGCCGAGGCGGGACAGCGCTTCAGAGAAATCGTGGAACGAGAGCCGTTCCTTGCTCAGTATCACCACCGTGTGTCCCTCATACTCGGCGAGGGCCTTGCGCAGCGAAACCCCTTTCGGCCTGTTCTCGACCACCTGCCCTCCCACTACGAGTGGGTACTGACGGAAAAAGCTGCCGTCAGCTTCCAAGGCCTGCTCAAGGAACGGCGTAGTGTCGGCCACACCGATTGTTACCAACCCGTTGATTATCGCGCAGAAACCCGCCTTTGACTGCCCCTTGCTCAGCAACTCCCCGTCGATCACAAACGCTCCCACGATACTTCCATTGTCGCCACGCACTCCGGCGGCCTCGGCCACAAGCACGGCGGCAGTATCATTCAGCGCATCGGGCCCGAGGCGCAACGATGGCGCGGCATTCACCGGCCTCAGTATCACAAGCCCGCAATCGGCGGCCACTGTATCGGTAATCTCCACATAAGCACCGGAGCTCGCATCGGCTGTCGCGGGCAGGTTGTCAACCGACTCGGGCATAACTGTTTCGGTCACCTCAACCTGCAGTTCAGAGTCATCGTCATTGCCAAGAAGCACAGCCCACAGGCCTATGAATACCACAGCCAGGATAACGGCCGCTATGATCCAGCCAACGATGTGGCGGCCACCGCGGTTGTCGTTATCGTCCTCAGGCCGGTTGTCATTGCCAGCGATGATGCGAATCTCGTCATCGCCTATGTTGTCATGGTGTCGGTATGTCATAATCTAATCTCCTTCTCTATCAGTTCCTTCAACGCCTTGAGAGCCTCGCGCGAAGCCGCCACATCGTGGCTGAACGTGCGACAGTCCGACAGCGTGAGCCTCTGTCGTGGCACACTAATATAGGTAATGAAGTCACGGTTAATAATCAGGCTTTTGCCAATGCGTATGAAGCGGTTGTCGCCACTGTCTACGCGCGACGCTATATGGCGCTCGATCTGTCCCAGCTGCATCGTCAGCACATGCTGCGACCCGTCGGCCATCGTCAGCGACGAGTAGTTGCCATCGGCCGCGACGAAAACGAGAGCGTCGGCAGGTACCCTTATCAACTCGGTCGATGTAGAAAACAGCAGCATCATATTGAACATTTAATCCCCACAAAGGTAAAAAGAAATCGCGCAACGGCAACACCCTCCCGCCACAAATGTACAAATCCCCCATCCCACAGTACAAAACCCACCGAACCTTCATAAAAGTTTCTTAACCGGATATCATTACGATTTGAATTTTTTCTCAATCTCTGCCAGACCGGCAACAATATCCATAAAAGAAGGTGTCGAATCCTCATATATCATATTCGCGACCATCGAATCATAGTCAATCTTCCATGCGTCTATAACCTCAGCGGGCGGAATAAGTGTCAATCGTTTACGTATATCAGGAGTATAATCGACATCTTTTACCGAGGTGAATATCTCTCGATGGTGGCGAATAGTTTCCAGTAGCTGTTCATCAGCCACAGCTTCGTCAGCAATGCCGACCTCAAGCATTTTATATAAATCATACATGTGCCTTGATTTTCGATTTGCATTCATACATACGCCGGTCGAGAACAGTTCATGTAACAGAAATGCTTTTTCAAGGAAAGTTTTACGTGCAAGTGCAGCCACTACTTGAATATCCTTATCTACCGATGCAAGGTGAGGGAACTCCGTTGTAACGAATGATTCCACCTTTGCTTTAGCAGTCGGTTCGAATAACGAACGAGCTCCCACTTCAAGCAAGATCTCATCCCTAAGATAAGTATTGGCCTCGACAGGCAAAACAGATTTATAGAATATATGAATCTGTCGTGGCTCGGGATAAGTGGCATCATTCTCACCATCAGGCTCAGGTTTTATAGTGATAAATTTTCGCAAACCTGCATTTTCCGCCGCTACCTGCAGATCTTTTGCAAGAGTGTCACGAACAAATACAGAAGATGCTTTACGAAGCTTCTTCAACTGTTTCTTGGTAATGTCACCTTCCACACCGAAAAGACTTCGGTCAATCGCCACGTCTATATCCTCTGAGAATCGTCTAATCACTCCCCATATTTTACTCAGCGACGTTCCTCCCTTAAACACCATCTTATCAGAGTATGGCAAAGAGAATAAAAGATTGAGCATTTCGGTAACCCAAAAGTCTTTCTCGACGGCAAAAACAGGAAGATGTATTCTGGCTGCAGTCTGTTCGAACACAGTGCGACGCTGCGACTCGGTGAGTGTCAAGAGTTTATTCATGGGCGGCAAGTATTATTTTTCGAATCCATGCAGGTATAAGCGCGAAGTCTTTCTTTATAGTATCGAGTGGTACGGTTCTTATCAGTTCGTTTACACGACTCTGGACTTCATCGGTGAGATTATTTTCTCCGATTTCCCTCAGCGCGAATGTCAAGAGCATGGCAAAATCGTTTTGAAAAGCAAGATTCTTCTTTGCTGTGTGTTTAAACTGAATGCCTCGGTCACCCTGCAGCTTGACTTTACGAGGAGATCCATCGGTCAAATAAACCACATTCATAGGTAATTGTGTTGAGAGCCCGAGCTTGTTAAGTGCATATACTCCTGTGGGTACTATCCGTGCCTTATCACGCCTTGAAATAGCAGTGGCTATCTCTTCAAATGTAGGATATAAAACACCTATACCCAGCGTCTTATCAATTTTGGGATAACAATAGATACCTTGTGCTACTCTAAGTAATTTGTTGGATGCAACAAGTCGGCCGAAAGCCTTATGAATGGCGTTTGGCGAACCATAAGCGGCGAAATCCTGCGGAAAAACGATGCGGCCTCGCCCGCATTTTGATACGCTTGTTAATATTTTCTGCTCAATGGATTGCATTATAAAAAACCTGTTATTCTGTCACAAATTTACAATAAAATGCTGACAAAAACAAATTCAATTATGCGTTTTGAAATTCACTTAAGTTGTGTGTTTGAATTTGTCGGCGAAAAATTGTATCTTTGCCTTCAAAACACGTTTTGCATGACTGAAGAAGACCTCGAAATAGAGAATCAGGGCCCGCAGGTGCCCGTCGAGTACACCGAGAGCGATATCGTTACTCTCGACTGGAAAGAACACATACGCCGACGCCCCGGTATGTACATAGGCAAACTGGGCGACGGCTCGGGTAGCGATGACGGTATCTACGTGCTGCTCAAGGAGGTTCTCGACAATACTATCGACGAGTATATGATGGGCTACGGACGCCAGGTGACGGTCGACGTCACCGAGACGATGGTGACCGTGCGCGACTTCGGCCGCGGAATCCCGCTGGGCAAGCTCATCGAGGTTGCCTCGAAGATGAATACCGGTGGTAAATACGACTCTAAGGCGTTTAAAAAATCGGTAGGACTCAACGGCGTGGGTATCAAAGCCGTGAACGCCCTGTCCACATCGTTTACCATCGAGAGTACGCGCGACGGGCAGATGAAACGCGCCACGTTCGAGCGCGGCGTCCTCGTAGAGGAGTCGCCCGTGGTGCCGAGCGAGGAACCCAACGGCACTTTCGTGCAGTTCACGCCCGACCCCGAGATTTTCCGCGACTACCTATACCGCGACGAGTTCATCGTACCTCTGGTGCGCAACTATACGTTCCTCAACACCGGCCTGGCTATCATCTTCAACGGCAAGCGTTATATCTCGCGCAACGGCCTGCGTGACCTGCTGGAGCTTAACATGACCAACGAGCCGCTGTACCCCATTATCCACCTCAAGGGCGACGATATCGAGGTAGCCATAACCCACGCCAACCAGTATGGCGAGGAATACTACTCGTTTGTCAACGGCCAGCACACTACCCAGGGTGGCACCCATCTGGCCGCTTTCAAAGAGGCCGTGTCGCGAACTCTCAAGGACTATTTCGGCCGCAACTTCGAATACTCCGACATACGCAACGGCATGATTGCCGCCGTGTCGATCAAGGTCGAGGAGCCGGTGTTCGAGTCGCAGACGAAGACCAAACTGGGCTCGCGCGATATGGGCCCCGACGGCCCCACGGTAGCAAAATTCATAGGCGATTTCATCAAGAAAGAGCTCGACAACTATCTGCACCGCAATCTCGAGATTGCCGACCTCATCCTGCGCAAGGTGCAGGACTCGGAGCGTGAGCGCAAGGCTCGCGCCGGCGTCACCAAGCTGGCTCGTGAGCGTGCCAAGAAGGTGAGCATGAACAACCGCAAGCTGCTTGACTGCCGCGTGCACCTCAACGACAACCGCGGCGACGAGGAGAAGAAACTTGCATCGTCGATATTCATCACCGAGGGTGACTCGGCTGCTGGCTCTATAACCAAGATTCGCAACGTGGAGACGCAGGCTGTGTTCTCGCTGCGAGGCAAGCCGCTCAACTCATACGGCCTCACACAGAAGGTCGTGTACGAGAACGAGGAATTCAACCTCCTGCAAGCCGCCCTCAATATCGAGGAGGGCATCGACGGACTGAGATACAATAATGTAATCATAGCCACCGATGCCGATGTCGACGGCATGCACATACGCCTGCTGCTGCTCACGTTCTTCCTCCAGTTCTTCCCCGACCTGGTGAAGAAGGGACATGTCTACGTATTGCAGACCCCGCTGTTCCGTGTGCGCAACAAGAAGAATACTCGCCGCATGGGCTCGTCGCGCAAGGACTCGCAGGGCATCCCCGACGACACCTACTACTGCTACAACGACGAGGAGCGCGTCACTGCCATAGAGCGCCTGGGTGCCAACGCCGAGATAACGCGATTCAAGGGTCTCGGTGAGATATCGCCCGAGGAATTCCGCGATTTCATAGGCCCGGGCATGCGCCTTGACCGCGTGACACTGCGCAAGGAGGACAGCCTCGACGATCTTCTCGCCTTCTACATGGGCAAAAATACCGGCGAGCGCCAGAACTTTATCATCAACAATCTTGTAGTAGAAGATGACAGCCAGATTTCATAACCGGCCCGGCGAGGTCATAGGCCTGTTTGCCGGCTCGTTTGACCCGTTCACGATAGGACACATGTCGGTACTGGAGCGCGCATTGCCGCTCTTTGACCGCGTGGTAATCGTGGTGGGTGTCAACGAGTCGAAGCCCGGTGCGACGCCGGCCGAGGAGCGCGTCGAAGCTATACGTAGCCTCACCGAGGGAATGCCGGGGGTGAGCGTGATGGCATGGAGCGGTCTCACGGCCGACCTTGCCCGCGAACTTGGCGCCGAGTATATGATACGCGGTGTGCGCACGGCTGCCGACTTTGAATATGAATATAATCTTGCAACCATAAACCGTACAATAGCCGGCATCGAGACCGTCTTGATTCCCACGCTTCCGGAGCACGCCGCCGTCAGCTCGTCGGTAGTGCGCGAGCTGCGTCACTTCGGGCACGATGCCTCACAATTTTTACCATCTAAATGAAACGACTCACACTCCTGGTGGCAGTCATCGCCACCGCTCTTCTGGGCCTCAACGCCCAGAACGCTATCGAAAGCGCACTGCGCCGCGCACAGCAACAGCAACAACAGCAGCGCAATGATTTCACCCCCGAAATGAAACTGAGATATGCCGAGCGCATTATCGAAAACTTCTATGTCGACGATGTTGACAGCGTAGCCGCCGAGCGCATGGTGCAGGATGCCATCATAGCGATGCTCAAGAATCTCGACCCACACTCGACCTACTCCGACCCCGACGAGACCCGCGAGCTCACCACACCGCTTGAGGGTAACTTCTCGGGCATAGGCATACAGTTCAACATGCTGAACGACACCCTGTTCGTGATCCAGACCACCCCCGGTGGCCCATGCGAAAAGGTGGGTGTGCTGCCGGGCGACCGCATCCTGTCGGCCAACGACACCATAATCTCGGGCCGCAAACTGCAGAATGCCGACATCTTAAAGACCCTGCGCGGACCCAAAGGCACACGGGTCGACCTCAAGGTGATGCGCCGCGGCGAACCCGAGCCACTGACGTTCAGCCTCGTGCGCGACGACATACCGATGTACAGCGTTGACGCCTCGTTCATGGCCGACCCCACGACGGGCTACGTGCGCATAACACGCTTCGCCCAGGACACCGACCGCGAACTTGCCGAGGCACTCGCCAAGCTGAAGAAGCAGGGCATGAAGAACCTTATTATCGACCTTGAGGACAACGGCGGAGGCTATCTCGGCGCGGCCACTTCGATAGCCAACATGTTCCTGCCCAAGGGCGCACCGATCGTCTATACCGAGTCGCCCCGACAGGGCTCCAACTATTTCAATGCCGAGAAGAACGGCCCGTTCCTCGACGGCCGCGTGGTAATCATGGTCAACCAGTACTCGGCCAGCGCCAGCGAGATCCTCTCGGGTGCCATCCAGGACAATGACCGCGGCCTTATAGTGGGACGACGCACATTCGGCAAGGGACTGGTACAGCGACCTTTCCCGTTCCCCGACGGGTCGATGATACGCCTCACCGTCTCGCGCTACCACACCCCCTCGGGACGCTGCATACAGCGCCCCTACGACAGCGGAGACCCCGAGGAATACAACATGGACTTCGTGCGCCGCTACGAGCATGGCGAGTTCATGAGCGCCGACAGCATTCAGTTTGCCGACTCGCTGCGCTACGAGACGCTCCACAACCGCCGCCCGGTGTATGGAGGGGGAGGCATCATGCCCGACCTCTTTGTACCGGTCGACACGACAGGCTATTCGACCTACTACCGTGACCTTGTGGCACGCGGTGTCATCAACAGCTTCGCCATATCCTACGTCGACGATAACCGCGATAAACTTAAAAAGGAATATCCTACCGAACAAGCCTTCCTTGACAGGTTTGAAGTCACGCCCGAGATGGTCGACGATCTCGTGAAACTCGCACAGACGCGTGAGATAGAACCAAACCCCGAGGCTCTCGAGACATCACGCCACACGATCGAGGTGATACTCAAAGGCATCATAGGTCGCGACCTGTTCGAACAATCGACCTACTATCGCGCAGTTTACCCCGAAATTAACCCCGAGTATCGCGCAGCTCTCGACCTCATCAACGACACAAAACAATACAACGAACTGCTTAAAGGCAAAAAATAGAACTAAAGGAGCGGCGACATTTCTGTCACCGCTCCTTTAGTTTTCACCCCCTCAATTCTTAATTTACAATTCACAAAATGGTTATACAGTGTAGCGTGATATTCGCCTTTCTGGCTCTGGGCGAACTGCTTGTGTATCTCACAGGCGCCCCAATCCCGTCGAGCATCATAGGAATGATTCTGCTTACATGCTCCCTGCAGGCAGGCATAGTCAAGGAGCGCTGGGTCGACCGGCTCAGCGATTTCCTCGTCAAGAACCTCGGATTCTTTTTTGTCCCGGCCGGAGTGGGGCTGCTGCGATGCCTCGACATCATCAAGGCCCAGTGGCTCCCCATCGTCATGGCAACGCTCGTGAGCACAGTGCTCATCATAGCCGTAACGGGCTGGGTACACCAGCTTGCACGGCGCACGGGCAAACACTTCAGCAAGAAATAAACAGATACGGCAATGGCATTTCTCGAAAACAAATTTTTCCTCATAGCGCTCACATTCATCATCTACCTGGGCGCACAGTGGTTGCAGCGCCGGCTGCGGGTTACGCTGCTCAACCCTATACTCATAACCATAACGCTGCTGATAGTCTACCTCATAGCAACTGACATTGACTACGACACGTACCGCGAGGGAGGCGACTACATCGACTTCTGGCTCAAGCCGGCTGTCGTAGCCCTCGGACTGCCGCTGTACCGTCAGCTCAAGACCATCAAAAAGCAGCTCATGCCCATCATTCTGGCCGAGCTGGCAGGGTGCGTGATAGGCATCGTATCGGTCGTGGTGACAGCCGAACTGTTTGGAGCCACCCGCGACGTGATAGTATCGCTCGCCCCGAAAGCCGTCACAACGCCCATTGCCATTGAGATAGCCCAGACGATGAACGGCATACCGCCCCTGACGGCCGCCGTAGTCGTTGTGACCGGAATACTGGGCAATCTCGCCGGATTCCAGATCGCGAGCCTGTCGCGCGTCAAGAGCCCGATAGCCGGAGGCCTGTCGATAGGCACAGCGAGCCACGCCGTAGGAACGGCCGCCGCCATGACCCGCAGCGAACGCTGGGGCGCCTTCTCAAGCCTCGGCCTCACCCTCAACGGCCTGCTCACCGCCCTCCTCGCCCCCCTCCTCCTCCCCCTCCTCGGCTACTAATTTAGGTGCGAGGTCCGAGGTCCAAGGTCCGAGGTCCAAGGTGCAAGGTGCAAGGTTCGAGGTGC
The DNA here is from genome assembly GCA_947386115.1 of uncultured Muribaculaceae bacterium. Lineage (GTDB taxonomy): Bacteria > Bacteroidota > Bacteroidia > Bacteroidales > Muribaculaceae > JAAVFS01. Next base: position 37,833 of record CANDNO010000008.1, on the reverse strand, counting down.
AAGGTCCAAGGTTCAAGGTGCAAGGTCCAAGGTTCAAGGCCCGAGTCTCTTTTTAGGTTCAGGGTTCTGGATTTAAGGTCTAAGGTACGAGACGCAACACTTGTCCCTTGAACCTTGGACCTCGAACCTCATACCTTCATGACCACAAAATTGCGCTTTTTGCAATATTTTTGGAGCATTTTTAATACAAAAATCTTTTTTAACTCAAATTAAAACGTTATTTTTGTCACGTAGCATAGACCAAATGTAGCTAAAACTACTTAACTTATTGAAATGCAGGTAATTACCCCCTATTTCAACAGTCGTCGTTGACTCGGCCATTGTTGTTTCGAGTTGTGATGCTGTGTCATCACAGCCCTGCTTTTCTACACCCTTTTTTTCACATTTTTATACCATCGCAGCGCGAAGCCAAAAGCCTCGCGCCGTCTCGTCATATACACACACTAACGTTACAATCCAATCAATAACAATTATAAAACTAAAAAACAATGGACGAAACTTACGTACCCGGTCTTAACCGTGAAAAAGCACGCCGTGACTATCCCGAAGCATCTGCTCCCACTTACATTCCCGGAATGAGAGAGCAGGGTCGCCCCTCGACCAAAGATGAGGGTGAGACTCCCGTAGTAGGCTTCCTTTACTCTCTGTCGAAAGGCGGCGAGCCTGAGTGGTGGCCCCTGCACATAGGCCAGAACAAGATAGGCAAGGATGCCGATATGGACATATGCCTGGCCGAGGCATCGATCACCGGTCATCACGCCAACATCAACATCAAGCGTATGCGCCGCAGTGGCAATGCGCTTGCTGCAAGTCTCGTTGACGTAGGTTCAAAGAACGGTATCATTCTTAACGACGAGGAACTTGACTACGAGCCCCACAGCATCAAGAACGAGGATATCGTGACATTCGGTCTCAACTACAAGTGTGTAATCATCCTTGTTGATCCTACCCGCTATAGCCTTGACGAGGCTCCCGACTTTGTAGCTACCTCGGCAGCTCCCCGCAGCCGCCAGGCTGAACCTGCTCCCACGATGATACCCGATATGCCCGGTATTCCTCAGATGCCTGCCAACGATCCTTTCGAGGGCTTCAATGACAATGCCACTATCAACATCAGCGGCAGCGGCGTGGACCTGAGCGGTGGCGCCACAAAGATACTCTAATTATATAACCAACAGCAACCCGGCAGGGGTGTAGCACAACTGTGCTTACTCCTTGATGTATGGACATGGCCTTGACATGATGGCCCGATACTTTGATGCCAGCAATCATGCCAAAGGCATGTCCGTACAACAAGGGATATTAAAAGACATGGAGCCCCTGCCAATCCTCATATCAGCACACAAAGAGATAATCAAAGTATGCCTACAGTAACAATAATTGACGACAAAGACAAGCGATACCAATATGTGGTAAACAGCGACCTTCCGCCGATAGGTAAAGGTGGTATGGGCACTGTGTACCGTGGCGTGCGCATAGACACAGCCAACCCGTCGCAGAAACGCGACGTCGCAATAAAATTCATACATGACGGGCTCGACGCGCAGGTGATAGAGCGAGAGCGCCGCACTGCCAACATTCGCATCCAAAGCGATAATGTGGTCGAGATGATGGGATTTATTACAATGACCGTCAATACCAGTCAGGGACTCAAAACCCGCTACTTTGTCGTGAGCGAGTTACTTAACGGCGTGAGCCTACTGAATCTTGTCAAGGGTGTCACAACCGACGTCCAGGGCAAGAATTTTGACTACGCCAAGATGATGCTGCAGAGATACCGCATAGATCGCACTCAGTTTGTGATCGATATAGCCGGCGAGGTGTTGAAAGGCCTCTCGGCCATACACGGTGCAGGCTATATTCACCGCGATATCGACCCGAGCAACGTGATGCTCACGAGCAAGGGGCAGGTCAAGATCATCGACTTCGGTATCGCCAAGAAGATTGACCCGTCGGCCAAGTCGGAGCCTTCGCTCACGAAGGCCGGCTCGGGCATGGGCAAGGCTGTGTACACGAGCCCCGAAGTGCTGTCGGGCCAGCTCGAGGCACAGAATGCATCGTCGGACCTCTACTCGGTGGGTATCATGATTTACGCTCTGGCTGTGGGACGACTGCCCTACAGCGGCACCGTGACCGAGATAATGATCAAGAAGGTTACCAAACCTGTGCCTGTAGAGGATATCGAGGACCGTCACTTGCGCCACATTGTCAAGTCATCGACCGACAATAACCAGGCGAAACGCTACGGGACTGCACAGCATTTTTACAACGAACTCCACAGTGCCAAAACATCGTCGGGGTCTATGCCCGTGTGGCTATGGATCCTTATAGGTGTGGGCGCACTTACTATCATAGGCGGAATTGTCGCCGCACTCCTTTTATTATAAACCAAGCGACAAGATAATCATTACACATTATTATATATAATATGGAATCAAGACCACACACCGGAATATTAGGCCGGTTAACCATGTTGGCCGTCATGATAGCCGCGACGCTGACAATGTCGGCTCAAAACCTCAGCATACGCCCGACAATAAACGCCGATAAGGCAACCCCTGAAACAAACGGCACGCTCAATGCCCTGCAGGGTAGCGGCTCTATCTCGTTCAGAGTTGACATCACACCCACCGTAGAGCAGATTACCGAGGCTACGATCACTATCAACGGCGAGAGCCATAATCTTACTTACACGATAGACGAGGATAGTAAGAAAGCTATAATTGACCCTTACACTATCTCGTTTGACCAGGTTGCCACATATTCGAATATTCAGGCAAAGGTGACTTTTAAACCCTATAATGAATATTTCCAGGTAAACGAAGTGACTGAGACCGCCGACTATCCCAACAGCATCAAGGTGTGGGGGCGTCCGAGCGTAAGTTTCGAGGGACCAACCCCTGCGTGGGGAATAATGTCGGGAGGCTCGACAGCGCTCAAGGCTGTGGCTACCGGCGGTAACGACAGTGGCTGGAGCTACAAGTGGAGCAACAACGCCACCACACCTTCAATCGACTTTACCGCAACCAACAATAGCGGCTCTACCCGCACAGACCAGGTTACGGTGACTGCGACCAACCTTGCTCCCGACGGTACAAGCGTATGGGATGAATCTAAGCACACATTCACCGTGGGTATTTACTCGACGGCCAGCGCCACTGCGCGTGCCATCACCCCGTCGAATGTTGTATTTGCCGGCACGACAGTCAACTTTGGCGTTGACGCAACGGGCGGTAATTCAGACACATGGAACTACAACTGGACCGGTACCGACAACAACAACGGCAATACATCTACCTACCAGACCATCAACACCGGTACGACATCGGTTAACCACATAGCATCGGTAACGGTAACCAATACTTCGCCCGACGGCGATACTTGGTTCAACCAGAATCTTACCTTCCCAGTGACCGTATGGCCCGTAGCCTCGGCAACACTCAACGCGCCTGAACGCACTGAATGGCTCAACGGCGAGAATGTACCTCTCTCGGTTCAGACCACCGGTGGCGATGCCTCAAAATGGACCTACGCCTGGACTTTTGACGGCCAGCCTGTATCAAACAATACATCAACATATAATTATGCAGCTGTCAATAACGGTCAGGAAGCTGTAACTCACACAATAGCAGTTACCGCCACAAACACACCCGACGGCATCAACGAGCCCCAGGTAGTAACCCAAAGCTATACCTGCACTGTGTACCCCACTCCGGCTATCACTTCACTAACAGTAGACAACAACGTGATTTTCAGCGGCAACACAATCAACGTGACTGCACAGGTAGCGGGTGGCAAACCTGACGGATGGAAGTATAGCTGGACAATCAACGGTTATGCAGCTACCGACTTCCACATGAGCCGTACCCTAACAGATATACCAAAGAATGAGGGTACCGGACCTAAAACTTTCACATATGAATTTACAGCAGTAAATACTTGTGGCGAAAAGCAAGAGATTCTCAAACAGGAAATTACAGTAACAGTGTGGCCCACACCTGTGGCTACACTTAATGCTCCGGAACGTACACAATGGATTAATGGAGAGATTGTTCCTCTTGCAGTTAATGTAGCAGGAGGCGACACATCCAACTGGACTTACTCGTGGACCGCTGACAATCAGATTACTACTGAGTACTCAGCGTCATACAATTATCAGGCATTAAATACCGGTAACACTGAAGTCATTCGAGTTATTACAGTAACAGCAACAAATACTCCCAGCGGTATCGACAAGCCCTATACCACGACACTGACATATAACTGCACTGTCTATCCGACTCCCGTAATTAACTATTACACAATCGACAAATCGGTTATTTACAGCGGCACATCGATTTCTATGGGTGCTACACTGAGCGGTGGTAATCCTCAGGGATGGAATTACAGCTGGACTCTTGATGGTAATTCTATTGCCGGAAATGAGCTTAATCTCAACACTATACCTCCCGTCAACAACAGTACACAATCAAGCAAACATACATACCGCCTCACAGCCGTAAACACCTGTGCTTCAACAACGACTACACTTACACAGGACTTTGAGATAACGGTATGGCCGGTGGCAAACGCTACATTCAACTCGCCGGCCCGCGTGGAGTGGCTCAACGGTGAGGTTGTAGCATTGAACGTAGTGCCTGCGGGTGGTGATTCGAACGCCTGGAGCTATGTGTGGGAAGTGGACGGACAGCCTGTAAACGAGTCGACAGCTGCATTCAATTATGTGGCCGATAATACCGGAACAACAGGAGCACGCCGTACCATCACGGTTACGGCAACCAACACGCCGCTGGGTATCGACGCACCGTTTGTGTACAAGCAGACGTATTCATGCACTGTATATCCCACTCCAAGCATCAACCGACCGAGCACTGACAAGCCTGTGACCTACAGTGGTACTCCTGTCAGAATGTCTATAGTTCCGTTGGGTGGTCTGCCTACAGGCTGGACCTATACCTGGACCAAGAACGGTGCTCCCATCGCCGGCGAGGCATCGCTCACCGATGCTCCCGTAAACAACGGCACCGGCGAGGCAACATACACCTATGTAGTTAAAGCGGTGAACACTCTCGATGACCAGGTTAATTCATTCGAGCACATATTTACCGTGACCGTATGGCCCACGCCGTCGGTAACGTTCCCCACCGACCTGCCCGATGACCTGATAACCGGCGACATAATCACACTGCCCCTTACTGTAAACGGCGGTGACCCCGCTTCGTGGCTGATCAAATGGAGCGTTGACGGAACCGAAGTACAGAGAGGCTCGTCGCCATCGTTTGACTTCACGGCCATCAACACCAACGAGACTCAACCGGTTACCCGAGTGATCACGGCCGAGATAATCAACGGTCCGTTACACATCGACAAGGCATTCACATCGACCTTCAGCCACACGTTCACCGTATGGCCCGGCCCGACAGCTATCAGCGTCATCGACAATTTCCAGGTTACATGTGCCCGCCGCTCGCTCACGCTCGGTGTCAACACCATCGGTGGCCAGACGAGCAACTGGAAGTTTGAGTGGACCAAGAACGGCTCGCCCATTGCCTACAGCGAAGCTACAATGCCTGTGACATTTGTCAACAACGGCAACACGATGATTACCGATGTCTACACCGTGACATCGACCAACACCGTGGAGGGCGAGGTGCGCTACAGAAATACCGAGACCTACACAATCAATATCTATCCCGAGCCCGATACCCGACAGGGTACTGCTTCATGGGAGGCATATTACGGCTCGGACGTAACAATGGATGTTACCTCAACCGGCGGCTACCCGCAGGGATGGAAATACGAGTGGAGCGACGAACTGCCCGACGCAGCATCGGTTACCTACACCGTGCCTACGAGCAGCAGCGACAGCTACAACAAGACCATCACGCTGACGGTAACCAACGGCTATGAAGATGTGGTATGGGCCAAGACTACTTATACCTACAACATCACTTGCTGGTCGAGAGGCGAAATAAGCTCGGCTACCACTCTCGCAGCCGACTATAACGGAAACATCAACCTGACGCTAAACACCAACCGTCGTGGCGGCTATGTCAACGGCTGGACCTACGAGTGGTATCTCAACGGTACCTTCCAGGCCGACGGACAACCGATGCTCGCTATCAACGAGACCAACTATGGCGAGTATGTAGAGAATCACGACTGGACGCTGATTGCCACCAACACGCTGAACGGCGAGGTGGGCAGCCGCACGACAATCAACTACACCTACGCGCTGTGGCCCGTGATCGAGGCACCGACATCGTTCGAGGTATCGCAGAGCAATGTGAGCAACGGCTCGACAATCGTGCTGAACGTGGCTCCCAAGGCAGCATCGGGCGGCTACATGTATGAGTGGAGCTACAATTGGACAGCCAATGGCTCATTCATTCCCGGCAACAGTCCCGTGATCACCTACACTGCCGAGATTCCCACCAACAGCGGCATGGCCTACGAGGATATCACATTCGGCCTGCAACTGGTGAACAAGGGTCCGTTCACATCGCCTAACTACTGGTTTGACGAGACATATCCCGAGAAGACCGTGCGCGTGTACAACCGCCCGTCGACCCCGACACAGCTCGAGCGCAAAGGCAACGGCACTACATGCACTATGATAGCGCTGACCGACCTTAGCGACGCCCAGCTCACAGCCAACAACTATACCTTCGTATTCGGCTATACCGATGCCCAGGGTGTAGACCACGCGATGCCCTCGACAACCAACCGCTACTACCGCTACACGAGCGAAATCTTCAACAACTCGACCTACGACTTCTGGGTTTACACACGTTGGAGCTATGACAACGGCGTGACCGTGACCAGTAACCGCCGTCACCTTAACGGCAGCGTTGACGATTATGACGGTTCGGAATACGGCACATCGGGTCGTGGCGACTCGGCCGGCTTCGACGACATCGTAGTTGACAATGACGAGATCTATGTAGATGCCCGCGGCTTCAAGGTGAACCTGAGCTCACCCGCCGAGGCAACCGTGCGCATCATCAATACCGCCGGCAACGTGGTGTTCATGAACAAGTACCCGTCGAGCGACAGCTTCAGCGAGCGTTTCAGCAACACTACCCTCGTTCCCGGAATCTATATCGTAACGGTTGAAGCCGGAACATCAATGAAAATCAAAAAAATCGTCATTAAATAAAGTGTCACAACATCATGAATAGCATTATAAAACCATTAATAGCCGTTATGTTGCTGGCACCTGCCGTGACAGCGACAGCTGCCGTGCCCACCAACACCCAGCAGCGCCGTGCCAACCTCAATGCCCTGCGCCTTATCGAGGACTATGAGAGTTACTCGACTATGCGTAACGACGAGGCTGAGGAAAATTTCCGCTACATCTTCAACAACGACAGCGCGATGATCTATAACGATCTACCGGGCCTGTCGACCGACGAACTGATAAATATCGAGCGCTACATCGAACTGCTCAAGGGAGTGCGTGGCGCCCGCGTCACCGTCAAGAACATCACCGCCGGCCCTGTGGCCGACGGTGGCCGGGTGTGGCTCATGACTGTAACTTTTGACAAGTCGGTACAGTATAACACGCCCTGTGGCGCCATCATAGCCAGCGATGACTACTATGACGGCAAGGACTACAAGATGACAGCCATCGTAGAGGTAGACAAAGACACCTACGAGAGCCACCTGCGCTCGCTCTCAGGCACAATGGACAGCAACCGCCAGCGCCTGGAGCCGGGATTTGCCATCGCCACAAAGAGCGACCCGCGCGACCTCGAGGTTACCAACAATGGCCGCCGACTGGCGTTCAACAAGTTTGACCAGGCGTTTGTATCGCAGCCCTACAACCTTGAGTTTGCCGACGATGACGTGAACATGAAGGTTATCGAGACCGGCAGCGAGGATTGCCGACAGCTGTCGTTCGAGTACCACCCCACCCGCTGGCGCGTGCGTCCCTACGCCAACATCGCACTGGGTGGCGCTTACAAGGTTGACGCTCCCGAGGGACTGAACACGTCCAACTCGGGTATGGACTTCGGTGTAGACTTCGGCTACATCATCCCCTCACGCGGAAAAATCAAAGTGGGCATCTTTGCCGGTGTAGGAATGTCGACGGGTAAGATCGACCTTGATGTTGCCTCGATCAACTACAACTATAACGCCGGAGCCGAGGCCGATATGGACGGCGACACCTATGTGCGCTACTACGAACTGAGCGACATGCAGCAGTCGATCAAGATGAGCCACTTCACAGTGCCGTTGTATGCCGATATCGAGTATCGCGCATCGCGCCGTGTGTCGGTGTTCGCACAGGTGGGTATCAAGGCCTATCTCAACGCGGGCTCGAAGATTGACAAATACTCGGGTTCGATTTACAGCTACGGCGTGTACCCGCAGTATCAGGACCTGCGCATCGACGAGACCTGGCTCAACAACTTCGGCGAAGCCACACTGACACTTGAAGACATGCGCTACGACGATCCGTTCAAGGGCTTCTCGGCCGACCTCCTTCTGGGTATCGGTGCCCGCGTGAAGCTTGTGGGCCCGCTGTCGCTTGACCTGGGTGTCAACTACATGAACCCGCTCATAGACCGCATGGAATCGAGCGACCTCACTCCGCTGCCCTCAGGCAACACGACGGCCGCACAGGCTCCCGTGACCTACACCGTGGCCGGCGGACAGGTTTCGAACAACCCGCTCAGCAACTACTGCAAGATCAAGAGCAACCCGCTGAGACTGAAAGTGGGCCTGACCTTCAAGTTCTAACAACATAGATTCACATTACCAATCACACAGATATATAAAATCACGAGAATGGAAAAGAAATTTAAATGTCAGTCGTGCGGACACGAGTTCGTTGCCGACACAAACAAATATGTAACCTGCCCCAACTGCGAGTCGGACAACGTAGCTCTGGCCAAGAGCTCGTCGCCCGTACTGAAGATCGTGCTCATCGCTGTAGCTGCGCTCGTAGTGATAGGCGGAGCTGTCGCAGTAATCTTGAATATCAACAAATCGGACGATAGCGAGCCATCGAACAATAACATTGAGGAACTCAAAGGAAAAGAAGCAACAGCTCCCGTAGTGACCGAGGAACAGGTGATCGAAGAGATCGAGGAGAGCCTCCCTCAGGAGATCGTGTTCACCAGCAAGGGCACACCGGCCTATGACGAGGCATCGGACTCGTACAGCGTAAATGTAGCAGCCCGCGTGCAGGGTGGCAACTCGGGTGATTTCACCATCAGCTACACGGTTACAAACCTCGACGGGTCGAAAGTCATCACAACGAGCAACACCGGCAACTTCATGGGCCTGAAACCTATCGCCAAGAGTGCTTCGAACCCCGAGGCAAGCTACCAGTTTGTAGCTCGCGCCATGCGTGGTGACAAGTGTGTCGACTCGTTGACGACTACAATTCCCGGCTTCAACGTGATTCCCCGCGGCGTTGAGAAAATGACCGTGGCCGAGGTGCAGGCACTCATCGATAAAAAGGCATCGGTATCGGAGATAGCCAGCAATCCCCGCCTTGCCGAGAACGTGCGCGTGCGCTGCCAGGGCGAGATGGCGGGCGCTCCCTCATCGCTCAACCGACTTATCAAACAGTTCTCGATGGGAACCGGCCTGATAGGAGCCCGCGTAGTATCGCTCGAGTATGACCAGCAGAACCGTGTAAACTGCGTGGTATTTACCCCCATCATGTCTAATGAATAATCTTAACCGCTATGAATAAATTGTTAACTTGCCTGGCTGCTTTCCTGCTGACGGCTGTCGCCATGCAGGCACGCACACTCAGGTTTGTATATATAGCCCACGATGTCGATACCCCCATCGAAATGCTCGTGCAGAAAATCGAGGGCTACTTTGAGGATCTCGAGGATGAGGCCGACGACGAGGAATCGGTTCAGCAGACCATCATATATCTGTCGTCGGGTTCCAACCCCATTATCGCCAACATGAAGTCGGGGCAGCGCGACGACGATAACTTCAACCGCGTCATAAGCGAGCTTTACGAGCGTAACTTCCACGACGTCGATACCGAGGTTGACATGAACCGTGTGATCGAGCTGCTGTCGGAGAACGATTTCCTGTCATCGACGGGCGGTCTTGACATGTCGCAGCTCAAATTCGAGTTTTTTGTGACTCCCACATTCTGGTCGATGCGCCAGAACGAGAGCTTCATTGCATCGCTGTTCTACACATTAGGTATCGATAAATTCTACGATACGAACAGTCCGGAGTACACTCGCAGCGTGACGTACAAGACATTCTTCCCGTCGGTCGACGATATGCGTAAATGTCTTGGCAGCGAAGGCAAACCCTTCGGCAACAAGAACGTCAACAACATCAATCACCTCCTCTCATCGCCCGATTTCATAGGAACTTACCAATAACACTCTCAAAATATTATGAAATTACTCAATAAAACCATTCTGCTGTCGCTGTGCTCGCTGGTGTTCTACATCAGCGGTCACGCCGACACCAACCTGCCTGCCCGCGTAGAGGCATTCTACCCCAATGTGCTCCTGCAGCGTCTCGTTTACGAGTCGGACATCAATGACCTGATGAAACGTGGCGACTGGGGACAGACCAATCCTCCCCGCGAGAATAAGCACTGGGTGGCATTCAGCGACCGTAACAACAACACTACCTACTCGACGCCGGCTGTGGGTGCACCCTTTGCTAAGCTCGACTTCAACGAGAAGGTAATCATCGCCAAGATCGAGAACGGATTTGCTCTGGTATATACCGATCCCAAATATCCCGCATGGCCCGGCTACAGTGAAAAAGCCGTATCGAAGGGCTGGGTGCCGATGGAGAACCTGCTCCTGTGGCAGTCGTGTCCCGCCGATACCAAGGGTATCTACCAGAAAGCTCTTCTGGCCGCCAACATCGAGTCGAAAGCCAACCGCAACCTTGGTCTCAGCTACAAGAACCCGGTAGAGAAGGCCAACGGTACCCGCATCAAGACCGACATGACCTTCTACTACATCATGAAGACCGACCCGAAATCGGGACTGAAACTGCTGGCCAACCAGTCGCGTATGGACGGTAACACCTCCAACGTGCTCTATGGCTGGGTCGACCAGAACTCGTTCGTGCCCTGGAACCAGCGTTCATGTCTCGAGCCCAACTGGAAACCGAGCGACGTGTCGTACTTCAACTCGCCCGCCGGCAAACAGTATCCCATCTACCCCGACGCCGCCATGAAAGGTGAGCCCGCTACGTTCTACCAGTATGGCGTGGTAAACCCCGATGACAACAAGATGTCGTCGAAGTACCGCATGAATGCCTACCAGACCCGTTTCCCTATCCTCGACCAGGATCCCGCAACGGCCAATCCGAACATCTACAAGTGTACCACATTCGGTAACGCCGGCCGTAAGGTAATCAATCCCGGACAGGAACAGAACAAGGAACTGGAGGCTATGAAGAAGCTCATCCAGGTTCTTGACAAGATCAAGCACATCAATATCATCTTTGTAATCGACGGAACAAAGTCGATGAAACCCTACTTCGGCTCGGTCAAAGAGGCCATCAACCGCGGTATACAGTATTTCGATCCCAAGAAATTTACCCTGCGCGTGGGTACAGTAGTGTATCGTGACTATGCCGACGGTGAATACCTGACTGAAAAGGTGCCCCTGTGCAAGCCCAACAGCCCGCAGCTGTTGTCGTTCCTCGACTCGGCCGGTAAATATGGCGCTACCAGCTCGCCCAACGACCACACCAACGCCGAGGCACTGTACAAAGGCCTTGAGGTTGCTACCGACCCCGCCGGCATGGGATTCACCAAAGACGAGTCGACCATCATCGTTGTGGTGGGTGACTGCGGCAACGATCCCGCCGACACCAAGTGCATGACCTCGGAACAGATCATAGACCGCCTGGCCAACAACAACATCCAGTTGCTGTCGTTCCAGGTCGACAGCCGTCCGTCGCTGGCATGGGAGCTCTTCAACGAGCAGATGTGTGACATCGTCAACCAGAGCCTTACCAAGCAGTATCGTCGTCTCAAACCCGATGTAAAGCCCAAATTCAGCGCTCTCAACAACGGTTACGACTTCTCGAGCAACACCGGCGTGGATTTCTACATCGGTTCGATCCGTTTCCCCGAGAACGAGGGTGAGACAATGAGTACATCGGTTCTTGCCAACCTCATCGAGAACAACATCGGTAAATTCTCGGAGGCCGTGCAGGAGCAGATCGAAATCCTCATCAAGAAATCAGATCCCAACAATAACGACGATAGCGAAGAGGGCGGATTTGACGGTGACGAGAATTCCAAGAACCTCGGCATCCAGGAGCGATTCCTCATCGACCGTATAGGCGAGGAGCTCTACAAGGAGCTGAAGAAGTCGGGTGCAACAGTGACCTTCACCGGCTATGCTCCCAAGAAGGACACTCAGAACCGCGACTACTGGAAACCGGTGGCATTCATGTCGTCGGAGGAGTTCGAGACGCTGATGAACCGTCTTGCCAACCTGTACAACAACTCTCGTGTAGAGGGTGACCGCAAGCCTTATGTAGATGCAGTGAAGGCACTTATCCGCGTGATGGTTCCCGATATCACCGAGAAGGAGATGGACGAGATGGGTATAGCCGAGGTAATGCGCCTCGCTGCCGGTCTTAACGAGGGCTCGGACGCCGTCAAGGGCCGCTCGCTCAACGAGATACAGGATGCACGCGTAGTACCCAACGACGAGTACCAGACTCTCATCAACTCGTTCATCACGAAGTATGAGAACCTGCTCAACAACGTCAAAAACAAGAACTACCGCTACTCATACGAGACCCCCAACGGCCAGAAGTTCTACTGGATTCCCGTAGAGGATCTCCCCTAAACAACAATTACAGCAGGGGCGTGGCGGTGTGTGCCGGTAAAACCAAGCCATCGCCGGCTCCGCGCCCGCTGCTTTATTACTGACTGCTAACCAATGGACCAAGCATTATTATTTGACATCAAGAACCTGCGCTGTTCCTACGACAAGAATTACCGCGAGGGACAGTCGAAGGTGGTACTCGAGATAAACCACCTCGCCATACCGCGTGGCAAGAAAATCTTCATCGTGGGAGAGTCGGGTATCGGCAAAAGTACAATACTCGAGACCCTCGGAATGATGAACAACACGATCGTGCCGGGCGATGATACACGTTTCGTTTTCTTCGAAGGCGACGGTAAGGAGACTGACCTTGCGGCGTTGTGGTCGTCGCGTCGTGAACGCAGACTGAGCGACTTCCGCCTCAAAAACTACAGCTTTATATTCCAGAGCACCAACCTGATGCGCAACTTCACGGCGTTTGAGAACGTCGCTTTCACGCGCATGCTTCAGGGCTACTCGCGGTTCCAGTGTTTCCAGCGCACGCGCGTGGCTCTTGACGCCCTGGGCCTGGACCACGTGGGTGAAGACCGTCTGGCCCACGAGCTCTCGGGCGGACAGCAGCAGCGCCTGGCATTTGCCCGCGCCATTTTGCCCGACTTCACCGTCCTTTTCGGCGACGAGCCCACGGGTAACCTTGATGGCGAGAACGCCGTGAGGGTGATGCAGATTCTCACCGACAAGCTTGACGAGCTGGGGGGTGCATCGGCTATCATCGTGAGCCATGACATGCACCTGTCGGTGACGTTTGCCGACGTGATCGTGAAGATACGAAAGGAGATACGCCCCAAGACCTCGGCCGACGACGAGGATATAGCCTATGGCGTGATCGACCCGTCGTGTATCTACACTCCGGCCGACGAGTCGCGCCACGAGTGGACCAACGGCACTGACAGCTACGAGTCAACCGAGTTTGAAAACTTCCTGCGCAAAAAATAATAATCCATCACAATGTTAAGCGAACACTTAAAACTACTCATAAAGCGCGAGAGTAAAGAGGTGCTTGGCCGCCGCTACACCAACCTGTGGCTGCTGACACTGGTGCTTACAGCCATGTTTGTGTCAATAGCATTCAGCAACGGCTCGCTCGATTACCTCTCTTACAAGATGAACGACCCGTTCACCAACTGGGTGAACATATCGAACGGCTACGGCTCATCGCAGTTCGGGCGTTTCCACACGGCGATTGAAGACCCGGCGATACAACAGCACTATGGTTTCAGCGACGTACAGGCCGACAAGCAGTTCTCGCTGTCGTTTGTAGCCTCGGACGGCCGCATCCACTACCTGCAGAACCGTTTCTTTGGTAGCCTCAACAGCGATCTCGTAAAGGCCATCCTGAGCGAGGACAACGTAGTGGGCGGCAGTGCCATCGACTACAATAAACTGAACGACAAAACAGTAGGATTCATCATAACCGAGGATGTGCTTCACAAACTCAACTACACCGACGACAATATTCCCGGTTATATCGACCACCTGTCGCCGAGCTCGGGAGCCGACACGCTGGGCGTGAAGCTCATCGACGACCTCTTCGGACTGGCTCCCGTGCCGGTGCTCGGTGTTGTGAAGCGTCTTCCCGGCAACATGGACATGATAGCTGCCCGCTACTTCTTCGAGCAGTACAACAACGATACCAAGTACCCGTTTGACCTCAACAACAAGGCTTACCAGCAGTCGCTGATATTCTTTGCCGACGAGAGCGTGAGCAAGGATGATATCCTGGCGGCAGCACGCGATGCAGCCCCCGACTCGCTGCGCAACTCGATATCGATTGCCGGCGATGAGTATGACTCGTATGCCCAGCTGCAGAGCTGGAAACCGGGCGAAATCTACTCGCTGTATATCGAAGACATCAACCTGCTGCCCATCGAGGTGGTGCAGGGTATCGCAGCCGGCATCGAGAACAAGTTCAAGGAGACGGCCGACGTGAAACGTGTCTTTGACTACGACGGCTCGGAACACACGCTGCCCGAGTATGACTTCCTGTCGGTCAACTTCAGCTCGCTCGACTCGATACGCGCCTTCGAGGCATTTGCCAAGGATGGCTATAACGTGCAGATCGAGATGTCGCAGGTCAACGCCAAGGAGAACTTTAATGCCGTCTCGGTGATGGCCAACATCCTGTCGTGGGCGATGATCGTATTCTCGATGATCTGTATCATCATGTTCATTGTCAACATGTTGCAGAGCTACTTCCAGAAGGTTAAACGTAACATAGGTACGTTCAAGGCATTCGGCATCAACTCCGAGTCGCTCATAAGCGTCTACTCGCTCATCATCGTGCTCATAGTCATCGTGGCTATCGTGATAGCACTGGCCATAGCCTGGGGCGCACAGGGGCTGCTGCCGCAGCTCGGCGTGCTCAAGGACGGAGCGTTCAACTACCTGTCGCTCTGGAGCATGAAGACCGTATGGTCAATAGTCATCGTAGTTGTAGCCACACTGCTCACTGTAAGATTTGTAATGGGCCGCCTGCTCCACAGCACCCCCGGCGACCTTATCTATGACCGTAACTGATCATCGCATGGCGTCAGAATTCAAGATACCCGTTCCTCGCATGACCGACAACATCACGGTGTGGGGTAGCTATGTCTACCTCAGCGCCGGGATGAAGCGGTACTATGTCTACAACGTCAAGGAGCCCATCATGGGCCGTGGCGGCATGGGCGAGGTGTATCGCGGATATGATTGCCGCACGGGCGAACTCGTAGCCATCAAACGCCTATACGACAAGTACTGCTCTATCCCGTCGATACGTCGCAAGGCACGCGTGGAATCGGGGCTCGTGTTCAGCCACCCCAACATTGTGGAGATGCTGGGCTACAGCGAGTACCGGTATGGTCGCGGCCCTATCTTCGTGATATCGCGTTTCGTGCCTGGACTTAACTCAGACAAGTTCATCGAGCAGAACACAGCCATATTCGACTGTCCGGAGCGTGCCCACAAGATTGTGCGCATGCTGTTGCCCCTGCTCGACGCGCTTGAGTTCCTGCACCGCCAGTATATCTATCACCTCGACATCAAGCCGTCCAACATCATGATCGACAAGTTCAGCACGGCGCGACTGATGGATCTGGGCATAGCCAACACGTCGATGGACACAGCGGGATTTGGCAAAGACGAGTTTGGCGTGGTAGGCACCCCGCGGTTTGCGGCGCCCGAACAGTTCCAGGTGCCGGGACGCAAGTCGACACTGGGACGCACGTCGGACCTCTACGAGCTGGCCGTGACCATCTATGAACTCATAACCCGCAACAACCCTTTCCAGGGAGACTCGATAAAGGATATCGCCTACAAGCACTTCAACGGCTACCTGCCGGCCCACGATGATATCCCCGACCGCCTGCTGAGGGTTCTTCAAAAGGCGTCAGAACCTAATCCGGCCGACCGCTACCCCAATGCAGCGGCATTCAAGGAGGCCCTTGTAGAGTCGATGATTCCCAAGAAGCGCCGCTGGCCGTTCTGAACACAATTCGATACCACTAAAAACAATACGAATATATACACAATTCACACAGATACAATAAATGAACACTATTACCACACAGTTGCCGTTTAAAGGCGTCATGACTTCATTTATAGGAGGACGCAAGGAAAATCAAGACACATGTGGATACTCCGATACCTCGCGGGGTCTGCTGCTCGTCGTGTGTGACGGCATGGGCGGCGGTCCCGGCGGAAAGACCGCCTCGTCGATCGCCGCTACCAGCATCATTGCCTACGTGCAGCAAGCAGGCGGCCTCCCCGAGAACGAGGCAATCAACAACGAGACCCTGCTGCGCGATGCTGTCGTAGCCGCCAACCGCGCCCTACGCGACAAGATAGCCGAGTCGCCCGAACTGAGCGGCATGGGAACGACCGTCACCGCAGTACTGCTGACAGCCGGCGGTGCCTCGCTGGCACATGTAGGTGACAGCCGCATTTATCAACTGCGCCGTGGAAAAATCGTGTTCCGCACCGCCGATCACTCACGTGTGGGTGAGATGGTACGTGCCGGCGCGCTGACCGACGAGCAGGCCCGCCTGTCGGCTATTTCCAACCTTATCACCCGAGCGCTGGGCATAGGCGACGAGGTCGAAGTTGACACATCGTCGGTAGCGTTTGAAAAGGGTGACCGCTTCGTGTTGTGTACCGACGGAGTGTGGGGTTCGATGCCACAACCCGAGCTGGTAAAATCACTCACCGAGAACAAATCGCTCGAGAATACCGCCGAGCTGCTTAATGTCAAAGTTGAGAATGACGGACTTGAGAAGGGTGGACATCACGACAATTACACGATGATAATTGCCGAGACTACAACTTCGTCGGCCGTGGCGGCAAAACCCGACACCAAGGCCAAAGCAACTGCAACCGTGAGCGACGCTCCAGCCGAGGCTGCGGTAAAGCCCAAACGTAAAGGCCTCGACAGCCGCATACTCGCGCTCATCATCACGGCGGCAATCATAACACCGGCGTTGATATTCGCCATAATGTACATTCCCATGGGCGACGATATCAAGGGGACTGACGACCCGAGCTCAAAGAGCAAACCGACCCTAAAGAGCCTGTCGACACGACCGTTGTGAACGATATCGAGCAGCCGAGCGGCGAGGACAACGCAGCTCCTGTTGAAAATAAAACTGCTCAGGAGTCTCAGAGTAGTCATCAGCCGGTGCAGCCCACAGTGGCGACGACGAGTAGCAACTCAGGCACATCGACACAGCCGGTTGCTAACAATAAATCATCGGCCGAGGGTGAAACTATCAGCGTTAATATGGCCTCATTAGGGGGGGCCGACAAAGCAGAACTTGAAGCTAAAAAGCAGGCTCTGACTCAAGCGATTGAGTATCTCACAAGAATGCGAGCATACGTCGAAAGCATGAAAAACAGTGCCGGTAAAACTGCACAAACTGCAATCAACGCCTTTCTTAATGCAAAGAAAGCTGCACTTGAAGAACTTGAAAAATTAAGAAACATAAGCGGCTACCGTTATAGCGACGATGAAAACTACATGCTGTTTGCCAACCAAACCGATTCTCAATTAAAAGCAACTGGAAAGTACAATGGTATTGCAGGCTCCTTAGGCGGAGAAACGGTAACTAACATTCCCGATAAAGCAGGATGCACGATCATAATCGAAAAAAGAATTGATGTACTGTTGAATTCGATGAACGCCAAACTACAGGAAGTCAACACACAACTCCAGGCAAAATAAAAATCAAAATTCATAACAATGAAAAGAATAACCATAGGGCGCAATCCAAATTGCGACATTGTGCTTGACCAGAATATGGTAAGCCGCAACCATGCTTTGCTCAACATATACCCCTCGGGCAAGTATGAGATAGTCAACATGGGCACCAACGGCACAAAAGTCAATGGCACACTGATTTCGAACGGTCAGCCCTACCCTGTGAAACGTGGCGACGCGGTAATCTTTGCCGGTCAATGCCACCTTGACTGGAAACAGGTACCCAACCCAGCCAAACCCTGGCGACTGGCCATAATCATATCGGCCGCCGTGATAGCGCTGGGACTGCTCGCATGGGGCACGATATGGGCTCTTAACTACGATTGGGGCTCAGGCTGTGACGAGGATTTAAATATGGAACAGGAATTGATTGAATTGACTGAGCTCGACAACGATTCTACAAAAGTCGATGAGGCAACTACAGCCGAAGTAGCCACACCCGACTCGTCGGCCACTCAGAGCAATGCCAGCCGTTTCTTCCCTGCACGCAAAAAGACTACTTCACCGGCAAAAAAAACCGGCAAGACCAATACAAAACCTGAAACCACCGACAAAAAACCGGAACAGCCTACTAAGCCTGCAACCGACACACCGTCCGAAAGCGAAGAGTGGCATCGTTAAGAGAAAAATACAATAATCAATTATAAACCAACAAAATCCAGAGCAATGAAACTATTAAAAGTAGGAAGCTCGCCTTCCTGTGACATTGTCATTAACAACGAGTATGTAAGTTCACATCACGCCGACATCACCGTTCTCGACAACGGCGAGATTTTTATTGAAGACAAGGGTAGCCGCAACGGTACTTTTGTAGGTGTCAACAAGCAGCGTCTGCAGCCCGGACAGGAGTTTCCTATCCATCGTGGCGACCGCGTAATGCTTGGCAACGAGCCCCTGCGTTGGGAAAAGGTTCCCCAGCCCAGTTCGTTCCCCAAGGCACGCCGCATCGTCAACATAGGTTCTAACCAGCGTAACGATATCGTTGTTCCCGGCGGAGTAGTGAGCCGTTATCACGCAACCCTCGTTATCGACAAGGATGGCCGCGCAATGCTCATCGACAACAAGAGCACCAACGGTACTAAAGTCAACGGTCAAAAGATTATGGCCGGTCGCCCCACCCAGATCAAACGCGGCGACAACGTGATTGTAGGTGAAGAGGATATCACATCACAGCTCGAGGAATACATTCCCGGAGGAAGCGGTGCCGGCAAAATCATCGGCATCATTGCCGGTGCTGTAGCAGCAGTAGCAATCATCTGCGGTATCGTATGGGCAGTATGGCCTAAGGCCGACATACCCGACAGCGCCGTTGTTATGGTTCGTAACGTTTACCACTACAACCTCGAACTCGCCGACAACCCCTACCACCTGCCCGTTCACATGGAGTCAAAGCGTTATGTAAGCTTCGGTACAGGCTTCTTCATCGACAAGGACGGCCACATCGGTACCAACCGCCACATAGCCTGCCCCTGGCTCGAAGAGTACCAGACACAGGATGCCTATACAAGCCTCAAAATCCAGGACGAGCTGAAACAGGAATGGGACAACTATCTCAAACAGAATGTTCCTACCCGCGTCAACGACCTTGAGGAGCTCCGCCAGCTCGAGAGCACTCAGCTTGGCAGCGATATCGTTGAAGCCTGTGCAAATTCAAGCAATCCCCTGCGCACACTCAACAATATGCTTGAGAAGCTTCACAACACTCCCGTGAAGATCACCGGCGAGTCAGACCTTATCTCTATCGCTTATGCCAACCGCCACTACACCAACTTCGACGAGTTTGCTCCCGCTGTTATCGTGGCCGAGTCGGGCAATAAGGACAAAGATGTCGCCATCCTCCAGCTCAATACCAAAGAGACTCCCGAGAAGATTCTCAAAGCCGGTATCTTTGATATGAAGAATATCAACACAGCCAAGCCTGAGATCCAGAAAGACGCTCTCAAATTCAAGGGTTATCCTGACGGTATCGCCCGCACATGGGACGAACACTTCAAATCGAGCACCAACAATCCCACTACCTATCAGGGCAAGGTGAGCCGCAACCTCGACAAATACACCTTCGAGATCCAGGCCAACACCACCCATGGTTCTAGCGGTTCGCCCGTTTACGTTGATGGCAAACTCTTCGGCCTTGTATCAGGCGGTCATGCTGCCGGCGACGATGTCATCATCGCCAAAGCCCAGTGGCTTGATGAGCTCTACAAAAACGAAGTGTTGCAATAAGAATCCCGATCATGACAAGACTGCAAGTTAAACTATTTACAGCAGCCATAGCATCAATCAGTTTCCTGCCCCTTGCCGGGCAGGAAACCATGGTGCTTAAAAACGGCTCTCGACTGTACGGTCACACCTCGAAGGAAGACTTTACAGCCAAGACCGTCTCGTTCATGGCCGACTCGGCAATCGTAGTAGAGGATATAAACGATATATATTACACGGCACCATCGGTGCAGCGCCTGAGCAACATGAAGAACAATTGGCGCCGGTGGTTCGAGGCCAATCCTGCCAAGGTATTTATCAACGGCGGAAAGAAATCGGGAATGCTTGGTAATATCTCGTACACAAACGGAGCCAAAAACGAGTTTGAGGG
This sequence comes from uncultured Muribaculaceae bacterium, assembly GCA_947386115.1. GTDB lineage: Bacteria > Bacteroidota > Bacteroidia > Bacteroidales > Muribaculaceae > JAAVFS01. The sequence goes on along the minus strand of CANDNO010000008.1, from coordinate 17,153 downwards.
TGATGCTGTGATTATCGAGCGCAGCAACGACAATGTAAGTTTCTTCACCATCAACCACGCCAACCTCACGCTTAAAAAGAACTCAGAGGTGGATCACTTCGAGTATGCTACTCGCGACCCGCTGGCCCTCGTAGGCACTATCGATGAGATTGTTCCTGTAAACGGCGCCATACTGCAGGGCCAGATTATCGAGGATTATCCCTCGCGCCTCGTACTGCTCACCGACGACGGCGTGCGCAATGTAATACCTTACAGCAACATAAAGGCAAAGCGTGTTCTCCCCTACAATACCAACCGTTCACTTGCCGAGCAGCTCAAATATCTCACCCGCGTAACATACAAGGATGAGAACGGCGAGCATCGCACGGTAGACGGCATCATACGCGAGACGGTCTACAAGCCATCGGGCACAGAGCGTCCCTATTATGAAGTAATCAATGCCGACGGTACATCGCCGCGCAAATACTATTTCGATGACGTAGAGATGCTCTCGCTGAGTCCTAACGCGAAGTATATTCAGGACCGTGACGTTGTGATCAATGATGATGAAATTCTCATCGAGCACAAGGAAGCCAAGAATATGAAACATACAATCAAGACCGACCGTTACGAGATCAACGATACAGCCGGTATTGTCAAGCTGAACCTTGCTTACCTTGCCGACGGCAACCTGAAAGTTTTCTACAAGGATATACCCGTAAACTCTGAGTTCATCTTCGTAGAGGCCAAGCCCAACTATACTCCGTCCAAGGCCGACAACAAGAACCGCAAGGATGATGAGGAAGAGACTCCGGTCTATTTCTATGCCAACTTCAGCGACATGTTCCTGAACAGTTTCATGCCCTTCGACCGCTTTGTGAGCCCTGCAAGCAATGTGTCGGTAAACTATGGTAAAGTTAACGCCGGCAAGTATTACCTGCTCATTCGCAAGAGCGACAACAGCACCTACCTCATATATGTAGAACCATAAAACAACTCAACTGATGCCATATACCATCTCAATAGGTCGAGGACCGAGCAATGACATTATCGTCAACCAGCCGGCGGTGAGCAGCAGCCATGCTATCATAACGTTTGCCGAGGACGGTACCATCATTTATACCGACAACTCGACCAACGGTACGACCGTCAACGGCAAGTATGTGCGTGGACGCAGCGTGTATGTTCACGAGGGGGAGATAATACTCCTTCCCGGTAACATTCTGCTCAACTGGAACACAATCAACAGCCGGAACCCGTATTCAACCATGCGCCCCCAGCGTGAGGAACCGCAGCCTCAACCGGCACCCGCACCTCAGCCTGCATTCCAGGCTGTAGAGTCGGGAGTGGTAACGGTTGATACTCCTGTAGCCCCGCGCCGTAACACGTGCGGACTCCTGAGCCTCATCTTCTCGCTGGTAGCCATACCGTTGTATTTCATCCCGATATTAAACGTCATTGGTCTTATTTTAGGAGTCGTGGCATTCATCCTCGGCTTCATTGGCGTGTTCCGCAGTCCGCGCGGCAAAGCTATCGCCGGCATGATAATCTCAGTGTTATTCCCCATAATTGCCTGGCTGGTACTTATGACCGCCTTGGGCATGAGTATCGACGGCTTCTAAGCAAATATATCGATTCAACATTCAAATCAACGAGAGACCGCGCCGTAATCTACGGGGTGGTCTCTTTTCTTTGGGTTCTTAGGTTGTTTGGGGGATTATTGCTAACTTTGCAGCGCTAAATGGATTTTTTATGAGCGCTATTGATATTCTGATAATTATTGTTTTCATCGGTGCCGTGATTTATGGCTACTGGAAAGGGGTGATCGTGCAGATTGGGTCGCTGGCCGGTATTCTGCTCGGTATTCTTGCCTGTAGGCTGTTCGGGCCGTGGCTCACGGAGGTGCTTGGCGGCGCTACGGGTGGCTCTGACTCTATCGACATGGGCTATATCAACAGTGTGATTGCCAATGTGATACTTTTCCTGCTGGGTTTCATCAGCGCCAAGCTTGTGGCCCGGCTGATCAAAACGGTAACGACGGCTGTCAAGCTGTCGCTCGTGGACAAGCTGCTGGGTGTGATTTTCTGCCTGTTCGAGTGGTTCCTGGTGCTGAGTATTCTGCTTAATGTGTGGCAGGTGCTAAGGCCGGGCACTGATATCACGGCTTCGTCGACGCTGGGTAAGGGTCGTGCGGCTCAGGCTGTGATGGATATCGCTCCTACTGTGCTGGGCACCGAGACGGCTACGGCTTTGTTTGAGGGCCATGATTAAACAAATGGCTGTGTTTTCAAGTTTATAAGTCAAAACATGTTCTAAATGGAACGAGACAATAACGATACTAACGATATACTTGACGATGTGACGGGTGGTGAATACAAGTATGGCTTCACCAGCGACATCGATACCGACAAGATTGCCCACGGCCTCAACGAGGACGTGGTGCGTCTTATATCGGCCAAAAAGGGTGAGCCTGAATGGCTGCTGGAGTTCCGACTCAAAGCCTACCGCTACTGGCTCACGCTCACTCCGCCCAACTGGGCTCACCTGAATATTCCCGACATTGATTTCCAGGCTATAAGCTACTATGCTGCGCCTAAGAGCAAGGAGGGGCCGAAGAGCCTCGACGAGGTCGACCCGGAGTTGCTCAAGACGTTTGACCGCCTGGGTATTCCGCTCGAGGAGCAGAAGCAGCTGAGCGGCATGGCTGTGGATGCTGTGATGGACTCGGTGTCGGTCAAGACTACCCACCGTGAGAAGCTTGCCGAGCTGGGCATCGTATTCTGCTCGTTCTCGGAGGCTGTGAAGGAGCATCCCGAGCTTGTGAAACGCTATCTGGGCAAGGTGGTTAGCTATAAGGACAATTTCTATGCGGCTCTCAACTCGGCTGTGTTCAGCGACGGGTCGTTTGTCTACATCCCCAAGGGGGTGCGCTGCCCGATGGAGCTTTCGACTTATTTCCGCATCAACGCCAGCGGTACGGGCCAGTTTGAGCGCACGCTCATCGTGGCCGATGATGACGCCTATGTGAGCTACCTGGAGGGTTGCACAGCGCCGATGCGCGACGAGAATCAGCTGCACGCGGCAATCGTCGAAATCATTGTCGAGAACCGTGCCGAGGTCAAATACTCGACGGTGCAGAACTGGTGGGCGGGCGATGCCGAGGGTCGCGGCGGTGTGTATAACTTCGTGACCAAGCGTGGCCTTTGTCGCGGCGAGCGTTCCAAGCTGTCGTGGACTCAGGTCGAGACCGGCTCGGCCATCACATGGAAATATCCGAGCTGTGTGCTTGCCGGCGAGGGTGCTCAGGGCGAGTTTTACTCGGTGGCCGTGACGCGCCATCACCAGCAGGCCGATACGGGCACAAAGATGATACATCTGGCTCCCAACACAACGTCGACGATCGTGTCGAAGGGCATATCGGCCGGCTACAGCGAGAATTCTTACCGCGGACTGGTAAAGGTGGCGCCCGACGCCTCGGGATGCCGCAACTACACACAGTGTGACTCGCTGCTGCTGGGCTCGCACTGCGGAGCGCACACGTTTCCCTACGTCGACGTGATGAACGATACCGCCGTCGTGGAGCATGAGGCTACGACATCAAAGATTTCAGAAGATCAGCTCTTTTACTGCAACCAGCGCGGTATCCCCACCGAGGAGGCCGTGGGACTCATCGTCAACGGTTACGCTAAAGAGGTTATGAACAAACTACCCATGGAATTTGCCGTCGAGGCACAGCGACTGCTGGCTATCACCCTCGAGGGCAGCGTGGGATAACTGCAATACAATGAACGAACTACTTAAGGTCACCGACCTGCACGCCTCGATAGGCGACAAAGAGATACTAAAGGGAATCAACCTCACCGTGAACCGTGGCGAGGTGCACGCCATCATGGGGCCCAACGGCTCGGGCAAGAGCACGCTGTCGGCTGTTCTTGCCGGCAACCCTACGTTTACCGTCACCGGCGGCTCGGCTACATTCCACGGCATCGACCTGCTCGACCTTGCACCCGAAGACCGCAGCCACGAGGGACTGTTCCTCTCGTTCCAGTATCCGGTTGAAATCCCGGGCGTGTCGATGGTTAACTTCATGCGTGCGGCAGTCAACGCAAAGCGCAAGTATTTCAACCAGCCGCCCATGCCGGCCACGGAATTTCTCAAACTCATGCGCGAGAAACGCGCTATCGTGGAGCTTGACAACAAGCTGGCTTCGCGCTCGGTCAACGAGGGTTTCTCGGGCGGCGAGAAGAAGCGCAACGAGATTTTCCAGATGGCGGTGCTCGAACCGTGCCTGTCGATTCTCGACGAGACCGACAGCGGTCTCGACATCGACGCACTGCGTGTAGTGGCCGAGGGTGTCAACAAGCTCAAGACCCCCGACAACGCCACCATCGTGATTACCCACTACCAGCGCCTGCTTGACTACATCAAGCCCGATGTGGTGCACATTCTGTACAAAGGCCGTATCGTCTATACCGGCGGCCCCGAACTCGCCCTCGAGCTCGAGGAGAAAGGCTATGACTGGATCAAGAACCAAGTCGACAAGGAGGCCGAGTAACCATGGGTGCCCTTAAACAATATATCGATCTGTACATGTCGCAGCGCGAGGCTATCGACGCCGGCAGCGCCGACGTGATGAACACCCTGCGCCCTGTCGCGCTCAAGGCCCTTGAGGGCCGCGAGTTGCCCGACCGTGGTGTGGAGGGATTCGAGAAGACCTCGATCGACGAGATGTTTGCCCCCGACTATGGCATGAACATAGGGAGGCTGGCACTGCCGTGTGACGTGGCCGCCGCTTTCAAGTGTGGCGTTCCCAACGTGAGCAGCCTGCTGGCTGTCGTGGTCAACGACCGGTTCGTACCCACCGCCACCCTGCTCAAGAACGTACCGGCGGGTGTGCGCGTTATGTCGCTAGCCGATGCTGCCCGCCAGTACCCCGACGAGGTTGCCCGCCACTATGGCAGCGCAGCATCGCTCGAGTCGGCCGGCACGGCACTGAACACACTGCTCGCCCAGGACGGCATCTACATACACGTTGACCGCAACATCAAGGTGGAGCGCCCGATACAGATAGTGACCCTGACATCGACACCGGTGCCTATGCTCACGACGCGCCGCATTCTTATCGTGGCCGAGGAGGGTGCAAGCCTGTCGGTGCTCACGTGTGACCACTCGATGAGCCGCGATACCGCCGCTCTCACGTCGCAGGTTGTGGAGATCATCGCCGGCGAGCGTTCACGCATCGACCTGTGTGACATCGAGGAAACCCACGACACGCAGTCGCGCTATAACCAGACGTATGTGATCCAGCACGCCGAGTCGAACGTAGCCATCGGCGGGATGACGCTCCAGAACGGCACCACCCGCAACGAGTACCGCGTCAATATCGCGGGCCGAGGCTGCGAGTGCCACCTCGGCGGCATGGCCATAGGTTCGGGCCACCAGCACATCGACAACAGCAGCGACGTGAAGCACTGTGCCCCCCACTCTACCAGCCACCAGCTGTTCAAGTATGTGCTCGATGACGAGTCGCACGGAGCCTTCGAGGGAAGCATCGAGGTGACACCCGAGGCCCCCTTTACCGAAGCCTACCAGAGCGACCGCAACATCCTCGCCTCGCGAGGGGCCCGCATGCACACCAAGCCGCAGCTGCTCATCTACAACGACGACGTGAAATGCAGCCACGGAGCCACTACGGGCCAGCTTGACGACAAGGCATTGTTCTACATGCAGTCGCGCGGCATTCCCCGCGACGAGGCACGCATGATGCTCATGCAGGCATTCATGGCCGAGGTCGTCGACACGGTGCGTGTCGAGGCCGTGCGCGACCGTCTGCGCCACCTCGTGGAGCGACGCCTTGCCGGCTACGAAGCCCACTGCAGCGACTGCAAGGCATAATTTAGACCCCGTTCCCCAATTTATGTTAAAACAGGGGTCGCATATCGCGAGATGGATTTTTCTTTGTGAAGATGGAGTGTACTTTATGTACACGACTGATGAACAAAGAAAAAGACGCTCGAGAGATGCGATTCAACGGTAATAATGAATACAAAAACGATTAAAATTTTAATCAATTATAAATTTAATAACTTAACAATACAATATGGCACCCTGCCACGGCCATTCTTCGGCTCTTTTACTTCAAATCTTCGGTCACATAGCAACGGCTATGCTCCCTCTGATTTCAAGCAAAATAGCTCAAAGACTGTCCGCCCCTGATTTAACATAAATTGGGGAACGGGGTCTTATTGACAGTCTTATGATTAACATCGACACGATACGCTCCCAGTTTCCCATTCTCGACCGCCGGGTTTACGGGCGGCCGCTGGTGTACCTCGACAATACAGCTACATCACAGACGCCTCGCCGTGTGGTTGAAGCCATCGAACAGATGTACTTCAACACCAAGGCCAATGTACACCGCGGGGTTCACACCCTGTCGCAGGAAGCGACCGACCTTCAGGAGCACACCCGCGAGCGTGTGGCACGGTACATCAACGCCGAGTCGACCGAGGAGATAATCTTCACCCGCGGCACCACCGAAGCTATCAACCTCGTGGCAGCATCCTACGGCAATTTTCTCGAGAACGGTGACGAGATTATTCTCACCGTCATGGAACACCATGCCAACATCGTTCCGTGGCAGCTACTGCAGCGCAACAAGCGACTGTCGATCAAGGTAGTTCCCATCAACGAGCGTGGAGAACTGCGGCTCGACGTCTACCGCTCGCTCTTCACAGAGCGCACCCGCTTCGTGGCCGTAACCCATGTGAGCAACGTGCTCGGCACCGTTAATCCTGTCAAAGAGATAATAGCCGAAGCCCACCGCCACGGCGTACCCGTGCTTGTGGACGGCGCACAGGCTTCGCCTCACCTCAAGATAGACGTGCGCGATCTCGACGCCGACTTCTATGCTTTCTCGGCCCACAAGATGTATGGCCCTACAGGAGTAGGCGTGCTTTATGGCCGCCGCTCGCTGCTGCAGAGCATGCCTCCGTATCAGGGTGGAGGCGAGATGATAGGGCACGTGAGCTTCGAGAAAACGACATTCGCCGAGCTCCCGTTCAAGTTTGAGGCCGGCACGCCCGACTTTGTGGGGATAGCGGCATTTGCCAAAGCACTCGATTTCATCGAGGAAACCGGAATGGAGAATATCGCCGCCCACGAGCATGAACTGCTCGAATATGCCACGGAGCGCATGATGGAAATCGACGGAATGCGCATTTTCGGCACAGCACCTGGCAAGAGCGCCGTCATCTCATTCCTCATAGGGCACGCCCACCACTACGACACGGGGATGCTTCTCGACAAGCTCGGTGTAGCCGTGCGCACGGGCCACCACTGTGCCCAGCCGCTCATGACCGCCCTGGGCATAGAGGGAACGGTGCGCGCCTCGTTTGCCGTCTATAATACCCGCGACGAGGTCGACGCGTTCATCGCCGCCCTGCATCGCATTGCCCCCATGCTTCAATAGACATGCCGGTATGGAATGGTTTGAGAGCGTCATAATGCAACATTCGCCCATCCAGGCAGTTATCGTCATCTCGGTAATCATAGCCGTGGGACTGGGACTTGGTAAGATAAAACTGTGGGGCATCTCGCTCGGTGTCACATGGGTTTTCTTCGCAGGCATTCTCGCTGGTCACCTCGGCCTGTCGATCGACCCGGCTATGCTTAAATATGCCGAGAGTTTCGGTCTCGTGCTTTTCGTTTACGAACTTGGTCTGAAAGTGGGCCCCGGCTTTTTCAGCTCGTTCCGCAAGGGGGGCGTTCGCCTCAACATCATGGGCCTGCTGCTCGTGTTTTTAGGAACGGGTGTGGCGATCGCTTTGAGCTACATAGCCGGCATCCCCATGAGCGACATGACCGGCATACTGAGCGGAGCCACCACCAACACGCCGTCACTCGGCGCTGCCCAGCAGGCCTTGCAGCAGCTTGGACTGTCGGCCAACGGTGCCGCACTGAGCTGTGCGGTGACCTACCCGCTCGGCGTCGTAGGCGTGATACTCGCAATGGTCATCGCCCGCAAGATGTTTGTGAGGCCGAGCGATATAGTAGATGGCTCGCACGATGATGACGACGAGACCTACATAGCAACATTCGTAGTCCAGAATCCGGCTATCTACGGTCGCAGCGTGTGTGAGGTAGCCAGGCTGTCACCCGGCCACGAGTTTGTCATCTCGAGGTTATGGCGCGGAGGCGATGTAAGCATACCCACGTCGGAGACTGTGCTTGCTCCCGGCGACCGAATCCTGGTCATAACGACTGCCGAAGATGTCGACCCGCTCACTATCCTCTTTGGCGAGCACGAAAGCCGTGACTGGAATACGGGCGACGTTGACTGGAACAAGATCGACAGCTCGCTGACGTCGCGCCACATCATCGTGACCCGCCCTGAGCTCAACGGCCGTAAGCTTGGGTCGCTGAAACTGCGTAACAGCTATGGCGTGAACATCACGCGCGTGATGCGCAGCGGCGTACTGCTTCTGGCCAAGCCGGGCCTGATACTGCAGCTCGGCGACCGCCTCACGGTCGTGGGACAGGAGCGCCAGATATCCAAAGTAGAAAAGGTGCTGGGCAATACCGCGACAAAGCTCCGCGACCCCAATCTCGCCGCCATCTTCATAGGCATTGTGCTCGGACTGCTGTTAGGATCCATCCCCATTGCCGTGCCCGGAATCTCGGCTCCGGTGAAGCTTGGCCTCGCCGGCGGACCTATCGTCGTAGGATTGCTGATAGGACGTTTCGGCCCGCGCTTCCACCTCGTGACCTACACTACCCGAAGCGCCAACCTGATGTTGCGCGGCATAGGCCTGTCGCTGTATCTGGCCTGTCTGGGCCTCGACGCGGGCGCACACTTTGTAGAGTCGATAATGCGTGGCGACGGACTCATCTGGATAGGAGCGGGATTCATCATCACCCTCCTGCCGGTACTCATCATGGCCCTGATTGCTCTGAGATGGGCCCGGCTCGACTATGGGTCGACCTGTGGCATGCTATGCGGCGCCATGGCCAACCCTATGGCTCTCGGCTACGCCAACGACACGCTACCGGGCGACAATCCGGCTGTAAGCTACGCCACGGTGTACCCGCTGGCCATGTTCACCCGCGTGGTCATCGCCCAGCTGCTCATCCTCTGCTTCTGCTAATTCCTCAAAAATCGCGATTTTTGAGGAATTGATTCCGCAAAAATCATAAGAAATGCGGAATTGAATCCGCATTTTTACATATTCGGGGGATTGTCGGGGTCGGAGATTATGACAGGAGGGCTGCTACCGCGGTGGCATACTGGCGGCCAACGGGGAGGGTTATGCCGGTAGTGAGTGTAACTTCCTGGCGGCTGAAACTGCGCACTTTTGACCGGGAAATGATGTATGAGCGGTGGATGCGTACGAAGCTGTCGGGTGGCAGCATCAGGCTGAGTTTTTTCAACACTGCACGCGTTACGACACAGCGATCGGTGAGGCGGAATATCTTGGAGTAGCCCTCCATCGCCTCGACATATACTATATCGTCGAGCGGAATTGTCACGTTGCTGTATTCCTGCTTTACCGTTATGCTGCCGAGCGCCAGCGATGCGTTCTTATAGTCGACGCGCCGGCGGGCTTTATTCAGGGCCGCTTCAAACCGCGCATAGGAGAATGGTTTGTGCAGATAGTCGACAGCATCGAGATTGAAGCCATCAAAAGCATAGTCGAGATAGGCGGTCGTGAAGATAAAACAGCAGTCGGCAGGGAGCTGCGAGGCTATCGTGAGACCGCTTGCATTGCCCATCTCAATGTCGAGAAACACGACGTCGGGCACTCGTTCCCGTATTGCTTTCACGCCCGCTTCGGGATCGGAAAACACGTCAAGGCTCACATCGCCAAGACGTTGACAAAACTTGGCTATGACATCGAGAGCCAACGGTTCGTCATCGATAGCTATGCAATACAACTGTTTCATTTCTCGATATTTAAATTATTGATTTTAAGGTCAACGTAGTATATCCCTTCTTTTTCGTGGGTGGAAAGGGTGAACCGGTTGCCGAAAAGCACGGCAAGACGGGCGCGGGTGTTGCTTATTCCTACGGGCACCTCTGTGCGGAACTCGTCGGGGTGTTTCATGATTGAATTGCGGGTATAGAAATGCAATTCGTTGTGTTTCAACTCGAGGCGTATGATGATGCGGCAGTCCCGGCTCGTCGATGTACCATACTTGAATGCGTTCTCGACGAGTGTAAGAAAGATCATCGGGGGCACATTGGCATCGGGCCGGTCGACAGTATGCGCCCAGTCAATGACGGTGTGCCGGTTGAGGCGTATGGCCTGAAGGTCGATATAGTTCTGTATGTAGGCTATCTCGTCGCTGAGCGGGACGGTCTCTTTCCCGGTTGTAACGTATGTGTACTTGAGCAGCTCGGTAAACTTGATGAACGCATCCTCGGCCTGCTGTGATGTACCTATTACAAGACTATACAACGAGTTAAGGGTATTAAACAGAAAGTGGGGGCTGATCTGTGCCTTGAACGTTGCAAGCTCAGCCTTGTCGCGCTGGATTTCAATGTCTTTGCGAAGCAGCTGCTGGTTGTAAAGCTCGGTGATGAATGATATCGTCAAGGCGTAGCACAGTACGGCAAAAAACATGAGCCAGAGGCTCAGGGCGACGCTGTAGTTGCGGACGCTCGTCTGGTACTCGGTCATCGACGGGATAACGAAATCGATACTTGGGTGGGGCCAGAACGTGAGGGCGTAGTTGCATACCGTCATTGTAAACAGAATCAATGCTATACGGGCATAACGACGGCTGATGAACATTGTAGCGAGGCCGGCACGACGTATATAAATGTAGCAGCCGCACAAAAGCACACAATCGAGCACAAAAAAGAGCGGCCACTCGATGATCCAATGGTGGGCGGGCCCAAGGAATACGAGCAACGGCATGAAAACCAGATAGAAAATCAGGTCGAGATAATGTGATGACTTTGTCAGGAATGTTTTCATCGACGTGTTTATGAGGTTATCTCGGGCACAAATATAGCCCAACTTTTTAAGTCGTGCAACACGGGTCTCGGCCCCATGTGTGTTTCATTAACACAATCGTGTCGTTCATGAACGTTTGCCCCGAAAATATTGTCATTTTTAAGTATCTTTGCGACTTGAAAAGTTATGTCCGGTAAAAAAATGAGAATCACGTACGCCATACTTGTAACATTAATGCTGCTCGCCACGGCATCGTGCGGTGAACGCACGGTACAGCAGGAAAAGCCGCAGTCGCTCCTGGAAGTATCCAAGCAGGAGCTGGCCACGGCCATAGAGGAGCGCGACAAGCTGATGCAACTCGTGAGACTCATATCGGAAGACATGGAGAAGATACGCCGTCTCGAATCGGGTCTTCCGGCCATACACGATTCCATAGGAGAGCAGCAGTCGGGCAACATCATAGCCAATATCAATGTCATCAAGAACACGCTCAGGCATCGTCGCCAACAGCTCAACGAGCTCGAGGCGGTGTTGCAGCAGTCGGCAATGTACAACGATGAGCTTCAAAGCGCTATCAACGCCCTGCACCGCCAGCTCGAGCACCAGTCGGGCGAAATAAACAACCTCAGGTCGCAGCTCACGGCCGCCAATGAGCACATAGGCTCGCTGAGCGATACCGTTGACTCGCTCAGCCATACCGTGAGCGTTGTAACCTCGGAGCGCAACGAGGCCGAGCTCGCCGCTACCAACCTGGAGAACGAGCTCAATGCCTGCTACTACATCGTTGCGACAAAGTCACAGCTCAAGAAATACAACATTCTCGAGACGGGATTCCTGCGCAGGTCAAAACTCATGGAAGGGGAGTATGACATCACGATGTTCAGCGCCGCCGACAAGCGCTCGCTCGACTCGCTCACCATCGAGTCGCACAAGGCGCGGCTGCTCACCAACCACCCCGACGACTCCTACTCGATAACGCCACAGGGCGACAACCGCCTGCTCACGATCACCGACCGCACCCGTTTCTGGAGCCTGAGCAACTTCCTGGTCATACAGGCCGACTGACGGCACGTTCGTTATCACATATCAACTGTCTGTTGACACTCGCTTTTGGGTTTGAATCGTTCGACGTACTTTTACCGCCGAAACGATTAGAACCTTTTGTTCATGAAACATCTGCAGGTATTCATCACTTTTACAGCGTGCTTATTATTGTCGATATCAACACCGACATTATCGGCACGCCCTACTGCCGGCAACGACGACGCCGGCATCACTGTCGTCACCGGCACGGTTACCGACGAGTCGGGCGACCCTATCATGGGAGCCAACATAAGCATCAAGGAGAAGCCCGGGACGGTCACATCGACCGATATCAACGGTGCGTTTACAATCAAGGGTGCTGAAAAGGGTGACGTAATGCACATATCCTACGTAGGCATGCACCCTATTGACATGACAGTGACCGACCCCTCGAAGCCTTACAGGATAGTCTTGTGTGCGGCGGTCTCGGAGCTCGACGAGGTTGTAGTGGTGGGCTACGCGGCCCAGCGCAGGGTCGACCTTACCGGCGCCGTATCGACTATAACGGCCTCGGAACTTGCCGACCGACCTGTGACAAACACCGCCAACGCCCTCGCCGGACTGGCCTCGGGCCTCACTGTCACCAACAGCGGCGGCAACACCCCCGGCTACGAGGCTCAGGCAATAACGATACGCGGCCAGGGCACGCTTAACAACTCGGCGCCGCTTGTGGTGGTCGACGGTATAACCGGCATAGCAATCAGCGACATCAATCCCCGTGATATCGAGAGCATATCGGTGCTCAAAGATGCCGCGTCGTCGGCCATCTATGGCTCGCGCGCGGCCAACGGCGTCATCCTCATCACCACCAGCTCGGGAGCGTCATCGGCCCCAAGACTCACTTACAGCGGAAACATATCGTTCGAGACCGTAGCGAAACGCCTCAACCTTGTCACCAACTATGCCGACTTCATGGAGATACAGAATGCGGCGCTGGAGATAAACGGCCAGGCCAAACGGTTTTCACAGGCCAAAATCGATGAGTGGCGCAACGACGCCGGCCGCAATCCCACGATCTACCCCAACACCGACTGGCAGGATCACATCTACCGCAACCCGTCGGTAGTGCAGACCCACAACCTGTCGGTCACCGGCGGTGGCAAACGTGCCCGCTACAATATCTCGGCCGGTTTTATTGACAATCCCGGCATGATTTACTACACCGATTACAAGCGCTACCAGCTGCGCACCAATCTCGAGATTACGGTAAAACCGTGGCTCACAGTGGGCACCAATACTTTCGGATACATCGATTCCAATAACCCGTCGAGCGAGAACGCCGCTGCCGGCGGCGACGTGATATTCGGCTCGGGCGCATTCAACACCGTTCCCGGCATGACGCTTTACGACCCTGCGACCGGACTGTATGGAGGCATACAGAATCCCGAGGATGAAAATGTCAGCAATTTTAATCCTTACCGACGACAGTGGTTCTACAAAGATGAATTCCCTACCCGCACCCGCCGACTGGTCACGAAACTGTATGCCCGCATACAACCCGTCAAAGGGCTTACGATTCAAGGCAGTTTCACCTATAATTACTGGGACCGCCGCGTCGAGCAGCACCTCACCGACCGCGACTTATTCCGTTTCACGGCCGAGGGTCCGGTGTTGATCAGGGAGGGCGTAGTGCGCACGTACATACGCCGCTATAACTATGCCGACACCTACCGAACCTCGGAAATCAACGCATCCTACTCGTTCACGGCGGGACGCATGCAGGCATCGGTGCTGTTAGGAGCAAGCCAGGAATACAACCGCGACGAGCACGAATCGTTCATGAAGTATGACCTTATCGACGACTCGCTCACATCGCTCGACGCGGCCGCCACCAACGGTCCCACGGGCGGCAACTACACCGAGTGGGCCATGAGATCATACTTCGGCCGAGTCAACCTCAACTGGGACAATAAATACTTGCTTGAGGTGAACCTTCGCGCCGACGGCTCCTCGAAATTCGCTCCCGGACACCGCTGGGGCTATTTCCCGTCGGTCTCGGCAGGATGGCGCATCAACCGCGAGTCATTCATGAACGGGACATCAAGGTGGCTTGACAACCTGAAAGTGAGAGCATCGTACGGCTCGCTCGGCAACAATGCCACCACGAGCTACTACATGTATCAGTCGCTGTTTTCGACCGCCGGATATATACTCAACGGCAATATCGCCGGTGGCTTCGCCCAGTCGGTGCTGTCCAATCCGTCGCTGTCATGGGAGAAAACCTACATGGCCAACGCGGGCATTGATTTCACCGTGCTTCAAGGACGTCTAAACGGATCAATCGATATATATGACAAACTCACCAAAGGAATTCTGATATCTCTGCCGGCACCGCTCGAACACGGCACGAGCACCGTGCCGAACCAGAATGCCGGAGAGGTTCAGAACCGCGGTCTTGAACTCGACCTCACGTGGGCCGACCGCATAGGCAACGTAAGCTATCACGCCGGTGTCAACCTGTCGTTTGTAAGCAACAAGGTGACCCGTTTCAGAGGTGACGTATCGTCGATCAACGGTGTGTACAAGACCCAGGAGGGAAAGCCTATCGACCAGCTGTATGTCATGAAAGTAGACCGCATCGTGCGCGATGAGGCCGACCTGGAATATGTAGCCTCGCTCGTAAAGCGCAACCCCGATTACTTTGCCACGTACCAGCGGCCCGAGCTCGGCGACCTGCTCTTTGCCGACACCGACGGCAACGGAAAGCTTGACGCCAATGACCGCGTGGAAATAGGTCACGGCAGCATGCCGAGGCTCACGTTCGGATTCTCGATAGGTGCCGGCTGGAAAGGCTTTGACTTCAGCGCCATGTTTCAGGGCACAGGCAACCACAGCGTTTACTACAACAACCAGGCCTTCAGGTTCGTAACCGTAATGGGACAGTCGCTCAACAAAGATATCACCGACAACGCCTGGACACCGCAAAACCGTTACGACTCAAAATATCCGGTGCTTCGCAACAATGCCAACAGCAAGAACAACATAGCCAGTGACGCCTTCGTGCACAACGCGGCCTACCTGAGGTGTAAAAACATACAGTTGGGCTATACCGTGCCCAAAACGTTGACCCGCAAGTTCTATGTCGAGAACCTCAAGATATACACGAGCATCGACAACCTGTTCACTATAACCCGGTTCCCGGGATTTGACCCCGAAATCGGCGCCGGTGTAGGCTATCCGCCGGTAAGACAATATTCAATAGGCATCAACGTATCATTCTGATTTATGATTATGAAAAAATTATACATAATTGCGCTGGCCATCACCGCCTGGAGCTGTGAAAGTCTCGACTATACTCCGGCCAACCAGATGTCAGACAAAACATTCTGGCAAACCGAGGAACATGCACGCCAGGCTTCGATAGGAATGTACAATGCCATAAAAGCGCCATGGTGTTTCGGGATGGAGTTCACATTTGACATGTGCAGCGATATCGCCGACGGGGTGTCGCCTTGGGCCGATATAGCACAGGGCTCGACATTCACATCGTCAAGCTCGGGAGTAGCCAATCACTGGCAACACCTCTATGAACTCGTACACAGAGCCAACACCGTGATACGCCATGTGGCGCAGATGCCCATTGACAAGACAATCATCGACGACGTGACCGGCGAGGCCAAGTTCATGCGGGCCATGGCCTACTTCCGCATGCTCAACTGCTGGGGCGGAGTACCATACTACGATGAATCGTGTGATATAAACGAGCAGTTCGGCAGCCTCAACTCGCCCGCCTCCACCACCGATGAATTACGCCGGCACATCATCGACGACCTCACCGATGCCATAGCGCTGCTGCCCGTAAACCGCGCGGCCGCCGACCGTGGACGCATCACCCGCGGAGCCGCCTACGCTCTGCGCGGCAAAGTATATCTGTACAACAACCAGTGGGCCGAAGCGATAGCCGACTTTGAAGAAATAACACTCAACGTCACCGCACAGTACGGCTACCGGCTGCACGGTGATTACGATTCATTGTTCCGACTCTACAACGGCGCGACAAGTCCCGAAATGATTTTCTCCATCCAGTCGATCGACGGCAACGTAGCCGGATATGCACTTGACATAGTCTCATACTTCGGCAATAAATCGACTATGCGACTTATAGCCGGGAACAGAATCGTGCCGTCGACAAGGTTCGTAGACATGTATGAAAACGCCGACGGCTCACCCTTCAGATGGGACGACCACTTTGATGGCTATGAAAACGGCAGCGCCGACACCCGCCGCCGGTATATGAGCGTCGCCATCGACCAGAGCAGCACCAAGATTACCGACCTGCTCGACTGTGACACCACCAAGGTAATGGACGCCTACAGGAATCGCGATCCACGCCTCTGTCTAAACGTCATCACTCCCTATTCACACTACCTGGGCACTGATGCCGGCTCAGTTCCCATGAACAAGATGTTTGTTCTCGCCGACCCGACGAAAGGGGGCGCCCCCATGGAAGCGATGGCATTCATACGCAACTCAGAGGGATGGAACTCATACTTCTGGCGCAAATGGATTCCCACCGGCAATCTCAACGGCTACTGGGGCGAATACAACCGCACGCCATACGAGTTCCCGCTCATACGCCTCGCCGACGTAATGCTCATGCTCGCCGAAGCCTACAATGAGACCGGCGAAGGGGACAAAGCCATCGAGCTGATAAACGCCGTGAGGACCCGCGCCGGCATGCCGGCACTCGGCTCCGGCCCCGAATGGCTTGCAGCAAGCGGCAAGGAAGAGATACGCACCCGCATCAAACGCGAGCGAGCCTACGAACTGGCCGGCGAGGGACAGCGCTACTGGGACCTCCGCCGGTGGGGCGACCTCGAGGCATCAGTGTCCAACGCCACCGACATATTCGGCAATCTCATGTACACACGCACCTACCAGCCCCGCCACGAGCAATGGCCCATCCCCCTCGTAGAGCTCGAGCGCAACACCAACCTCCACCAGCTCCCTGGCTGGTAACCCACCCCCCGTCTAAAATACAGCATTGCCGCCTGCCTTAGGAGCCACATGCCACAAAAGCGCCACGCCCGCTATATCCTACGAAAAAAAGGTCACTCGGTGGAGTGACCCTGAGGGGAGGTGATCCGAGCGGGCTTTGTGAGAGTGGTGTTATCTTGTTGATTTTCAATTTGT
>CANDNO010000007.1 GCA_947386115.1 uncultured Muribaculaceae bacterium | reverse complement strand
CCCCTGATAATCTGCAATTAAATTTTTCAGAACAAAAAAGTGACGAAAACAGGACGAAAAAGATTAAAACTCCATACCTCATTTAGAGCGAATTGAGTAAAAGGAATCAAAAATATGTTTTAAAACATAAAAATTCATACTATAGATTTTACAAAAATCAGCGGCTATATTAATGAAACGCGATTACTGCATTCATCGCCTACAGTTAGAATTAACATTTATCACCTTAATAATATAACCAATGATTAAACAACTACTCATTCTCGGTGCAATGGCAATGCCATGCACAGCGCTTGCAACAGATTTCTTCATCACTCCCGAGGGCAACGGCAGTAAAGACGGTTCTAACTGGGAAAACGCCATGGGCCTGACAGAGTACTACAACCACATGAAATTCTATTTCAAAGCCAACGGCGACATCCCCAAAACTCCGGTCAATGATTACCATACAGGAGAGAATCATTATTTCTCCGTAGGAACTTATAAGTTCAATGAAGGTGTGTTTGTTTGCCGTTCGAGTATAACTGTAAACGGCGGTTATGATCCTAACACCGGTCAACTTTCAGAGAGTGGTCGAACAGTGTTTGACGGAGAAAGTCAACCTCATAAACATGGAGCTTTTTTGGTTCATTCAAATAAAGATGACCTTAATGAGTTGACTCGAACGATTAAATTCAGTGGTATAGATTTCGAAAACTTCATAGCTTCAGGAGACTGGTGCGGTGATGAAACGAATTGGGTCCATGGTCGTCCTTCTGCTATATATGTCGAAGGTTGTGCATCTGTTGAAGTAATTGATTGTAATTTTAAAAATAACATATCCCGAGGAAAGGATACTTCTGCTGCCGGTTATGCAATGGCAGGTGCTTTAAGTTTTAATAGATGTAATGCTGTAATAACTGATTGTTCGTTCATAGGTAATGAGGGAAGTGACGGCGGTGCTATTAAGGTGTATTTTTCATCACACGCTACAAAAGTCGTTTCAAAAATTGTCGTTGACCGTTGTTACTTTACCGGTAATAAATCGGCGACTAATGGTGGAGCCATTTATGGTAGACATACTCAGACTGTGAATATTATAAACTCAACAATTGTAGACAACGAATCCAAAATGGGCGGTGGCGTATTCGTCAATGACAAAGGATATTACACAAATATTTTAAATATTGTATCGTCGACTATTGCCGGTAATACAGCCGACAGTGGCTCGCAAGTCTATACCGGTGGAAAGAATACATTGAGAGTTGCCAACTCGATTATTGTTGCCAATGGCGATGCTGCTCCTATCGCCGACAAGACTGAGACTACGGGTTACACCTTCCAGGGCAACAACCTCGTGGGCCCGGTTGCCGAGGGGTACAACGCCACCGAGAGCGACAACATTGGAGCTGACAACACCTACGCAGCTGTGTTCGGCACCAACACCTTGGCCGAGAACGGCACACTCACTCCCGTCAAGTTCAAAAACGGCATGGCTCCCGACGCCATCGCATCGATCGTAGCCGCCGAGAACTGGAACTTCACTGTCGACACTGCCGTCGACCAGCTTGGCAACGAGCGCACTGCAACTACAAGCAACGGCGCCCTGGCCATCATCGACACCAACACCGGCGTCGACCAGATCACGGTATCGGACAACAACGACGACGAGTCATGGTATAATCTCCAAGGTGTGCGCTTCAACGAGCGTCCCACCCACAAAGGTATATACATTCATAAAGGTAAAAAGGTAATGGTTTTATAATTATTTAGTACGTATAGTTATTTAGTACGTATAGTTATTTAGTACGCATTTTCTAAGGTAAAAAAAGATTGTATTTAGGTAAACCTTGCAGTCTATTCCATGATAACGAATAAAGAAAAACCTGACAATCTGCTATATCGTCTAAGCCAAGGCGACGAGCGGGCATTTGATATCTTCATGGACCAGTGGTCACAGCGCCTGTACCACTACGCCATGTCGATGATCAACTCCCGCGAGAACGTCGAGGAGGTAGTGAGCGATGTCTTTTTGCAGGTATGGAAGTCTCGCAAGGAATTGATAAAGATTAAATTTATGGAGCAGTGGCTCAGACGCATCACCTATTGCCGCGTGATATCAAAGCTACGCTCCGATGCCGGCAGGCCGAAGTTTGTATCGATCGATGACCTGGAGTCATTCACGCTCCCCTCGATCGAGACTACCGACGAAACCATCCTGAGCCACGAACAGCAGGAGGCCGTCACCGAGGCACTGGAAGAACTGCCGCCCCGATGCAAACACGTATTCTTTCTGGCCAAAATCGAAAGAATGCCCTATAAACAGATATCGGCAATACTCGACATCTCATTGTCGACCGTCAATTATCATGTAGCATTTGCAATGGAACACTTACGCAAGAGATTGAAACGAGGAACAGAAACGACGACATACAACAGCGATACAGCCCCGAGCTGCCCGACGAGAAATGTGACAAGTTGCTCGACCGCTACTTCGAGAAACTATCACTGCCTCGTGTCGATACGATGGGGGCATTGATGCTCGCCCACATAAAAATCCTGCAGGACGGGCTGATACGTTCAAGACGACGCTGGCGGCTTATAACGGCAGGAACGATAGCAGCATGTGTGGCCGTGGTATTCGCCCTCTCTGTGCCGGTGTTCAAAACGGGCAACGGGACCCCCGGGGCCGACGAATATGCCGAGGACCTGGAGCGGGGCTTCGACTACAACGAGTTGGTAGCGCCCACCGGGCAGCGCGTAACGCTCGTTCTGCCCGACGGCACGAAGCTCATTGCCAACTCACGCTCACAGGTGCGCTACCCCACCCGCTTTGCAGGCGACACGCGCCATGTGTGGATATCGGGCGAGGTCTACTTCGACGTAGCCAAGGACCCGCAGAGGCCGTTCATCGTGTCGGCCGACGGCTTCAAGGTGCGCGTCTACGGAACCTCATTCAATATCACCAACTACGACCACGACGATGCCAGCATAGTGCTCGCCGAGGGTAGCGTGGCGGTGACCACCGACGGCGAGGAGCGCGTGCGCATGCGCCCCGGACACAAGGTAAGCATACGCGAGGGCGCCATCGACGAGATCAAAAGTGTCGACCCGGCCGACTACACGAGCTGGACACAGGGTGGCCTGATTCTCGACAACCTCACTCTGGGCGAGTTGATAGAGCGCCTGCACACCTACTATGATGTCGACTTCGAGGTAGACCCCACGCTCAACGACCACCGCCTGTATGGCTGCCTCGACCTCAAGAGCGACATCGACGGCGTGCTGGCGGTACTGAACTCAATCATCCCCATGACGGTAGAGTCGTTCCCCGACGAGAACGCCTTCCGTCTCACACCAATAAACTGATTATAACGAGCTTGTTTAACCATAAACTCATTTTAAACCAACCATTATTTATCATGAAAATCAATTATCAGAGGGCTTTATGCGCCGGAATGCTATTGCTCAGTGGTGCGCTCACAGTGCCACAGGCGGCATTCGCAGCCGAGACCGAAGTGCCTCAGAGCATCCCTGCCGCGCCGGCAAAGGAAGCCGACCGCCAGTCAGTCAGCGACGTTCTGAGATACATCGAACAGCACAGCGACTACATGTTTGTATATGCCGAGGGTGCCAACAGCATGCTCGACAAGCGTGTTGAAATCGACATGTCAAGCAAGAATGTCGATGACATCCTGGCCGAGATGTGCACCAAGGCCGGCCTCGAATATCGTATTTTCGGCCGCCAGGTAACCCTGTTCCCAAAAGGAAAGACACCAAAAAACTTAGACGCCGTCAGCGTCGTAACCGGTAAAGTAGTCGACGAGACCGGCGAGCCACTCATAGGCGCGGCCGTAGTCGTGAAAGGAAAAGGCGAAGGCACGCTGACCGACTTTGACGGCAACTTCAGCATCCCCGTTGCCAAGGGAGAGAAACTCGAGATCTCGTATGTAGGTTTCGCACCCCAGACCCTCACCGTGGGCGACGGGCCTCTCGAGGTAACGATGGCCGAGTCGACCAACAATCTTGAAGAAGTCGTTGTCGTGGGTTACGGCTCGGTGAAGAAAAAAGACCTCACCGGCGGCCTCACCGTCGTTGACGGCAAGACGCTGAAAATGTCGGCCTCGGCCAACCTCATGGACCGTCTCGTGGGCCAGGTTGCCGGCTTCTCGATCACCTCGAGCGAGGCCAAACCCGGTTCAAACCAATCGCTGCTCATACGCGGTACCAACTCGCTCTCGGGCAGCAACAGCCCGCTGGTGATCCTCGACGGTATCCCCTACGAGGGCTCGCTGAGCGATATCGACCCCAACATCGTGGAGTCGATCACCGTGCTTAAGGACGCCTCGTCGGTAGCCATCTACGGTTCGCGCGGTTCGAACGGTGTAATCCTCATCCAGACCCAGAAGGGAGCCAAGGGCTCGGCCAAGGTCGTGTACAAAGGCAACTATGCCGTGGCATCGGAGATGCAGCGCATCGAGACCATGGGTCCCAACGAGTTCATACGCTTCAAGCAGGATATGGGCCGCCTGGGTACCAAGAAGCTACAGGGCGTTGACCTCGACCCGCTCTACGGACAGGTGATCAGTGCCAGCGAGCGTGCCAACTATGCCGCCGGCATCACCCGTGACTGGCAGGACGACGTGTTCCGCACCTCGTTCCAGCACGAGCACCAGCTGTCGATCTCGGGCGGCACCGACGCCACTACCTATATGGCCGCCGTGTCATACCTCGACCAGCCCGGTGTCGTTGTCAACTCCAACTATGAGCGTGTCAACGTTTACGCCTCGATCAACCAGGTGCTGAACAAGTGGCTGACCGTGGGCCTTATCGGTCAGTTCGTAAACCGCGAGACCGGAGGTCTGACCCCCAACCTGGAGCATGCCATCAAGCAGTCGCCCTACGGTATCTTCATGGCCGACAACGGCAACTACTATGACGAACCCATGGACTACTCGAACCTCCCCCACCCCATGCGTAACGTGCGTGCCGACAACAAGAACACAAGCCGCAACGTCCTGGGCAACGGCTATATCGAGATAGCTCCCGTCAAGGGCCTCACCATCAAGTCGCAGATAGGTTACAACTACCGTGACAACTACACCGGCACATATTATGGACGCAATACAGCCACGGGCCTCAAGGTCGACGGATCGGCCTCGATAAGCACCTCTCATACCACCGACTGGACCTGGGAGAATATCGTGAAGTACACCAACACCTTCGGCAAGCACTATATCGACCTCACCGGCCTGTACTCGATGCAGGGCAAGGAGAACCGCAGCACCTCACAGAGTGCCGAGTGCTTCGTCAACGACGACATGAGCTTCTACTCGATGGCCAACGGTGAGAAGAACATCAAGGTAGGCTCGGGTTTCTGGAAAGAGACCATGATGTCGCTGATGGGACGTATCAACTATACCTTCGACCGCAAGTATATGATTACGCTTACCGGCCGTCGTGACGGTGCGTCGGTGTTCGGCCGCAACAACAAGTATGCCTTCTTCCCGTCGGCCGCCCTGGCCTGGCACATAGGCGAGGAGTCGTTCCTGAAGGACAACGCCACCTGGCTCAATATGTTGAAGCTGCGCCTGTCGTACGGTGCCAACGGTAACAACGCCATCACGCGCTACCAGACCCTCGACCGCCTGTACACCAACAACGGTATCAAGTATGTATGGGGCGACGGCTCGCAGGCTGTCAACTCGACCTACCTGTCGACCGACGGCGTCGGTAACCCCAACCTCAAGTGGGAGACCACATATACCGCCAACATCGGTATCGACTACTCGATGTTCAACGGACGCCTCAACGGTAGCATCGACATATACCGTTCGCGCACCAAGGACCTGTTGATGAAACGTACCGTGCCTATCATGAACGGTTACAAGACCATCTGGGACAACATCGGCGAGACCGAGAACAAGGGTATCGAGCTCACGATCAACACTATCAATATCCAGAAGCGTGACTTCGAATGGAGCACAAGCCTCACATTCTTCCTTAACCGCGACAAGATCATCGACCTGCGCGGCGACAAGGTCGATGACGTTAACAACAAGTGGTTCATAGGCAAGCCCCTCTCGGTATTCTATGACTATAACTACATAGGTATATGGCAGGCCGGCGACGAGTTTACATTCACCGACGAGAAAGGCAACTCTGTGGCCCACCAGAAAGGTGCCCAGCCCGGCGACGCCAAGCTGGAGGATGTCGACGGCAACGGCATTATCGACACCAACGACATGAAGGTGATCGGCAACAAGCGACCCTCGTTCACCCTGTCGATGTCCAACCAGTTCAGCTACAAGAACTTCTATGCATCGGTAGTGCTTTATGGCCTCTTCGGCCGCTGGATGTCAGACAATATCCCCGATATCGCGCAGTACACCTTCAGCACAGCCAACTATGTACACGGCATCAAGTACTGGACACCCGAGCATCCCGATGCCGACGTTCCGTCGCCCGGATATGTAAAGACCTTCACTCACGGTTATTACAAGAAACAAAACTACGTACAGATCAAGAACATCACCCTGGGCTACCAGTTCCGGAAGGAGATGGTCAAGAAGATAGGTCTCTCGGGTCTCGACGTGAACGTGAGCGTCGACAACCTGCACGTGTTCTCGAACATGCGCCAGATGCTCAACTACGACAACACCTGGTTTGCCTCTTACCCCATGCAGCGCGCATGGCGCCAGGGCCTCACAGTAACTTTCTAAACCGAAAATCATCATGAACAAGATATTAAGAAATTCAGCAATAATAGCACTCGCGGCAGTTACCGCGGGATGCTCCGACTTCCTCGACGAGGAACTCAAGAGCCAGCTTGCGCCCGATAATACCTATACCAGCTCGATGGGCTTCGAGGTAGGATGTACCGGCCTGTATGCGATAGCACGTTCGGAGTACAACACATGGGGTCAGAGCGGAGCGTTCATGCACAACGGTGCGTGTGCCTACGCCACCCAGCAGATTGCCACCGACATCGTGTTCCAGAGCGGCGCCAGAGACGGTTCGCTCACACATTACGCCAACTTGACAATGACTCCCACGACACTGTTCATCGAGTCATACTGGAACTGGTCGTATGCCCTGATCAACTCGGCCAACGAGGTACTTCTCTACTCGGAGAAGAACACCAACTGGGACTACCCCACCGACAAGGCACTGTACCAGGCCGAGGCCCGCTTCTTCCGCGCCTACGCCTATCGCTCGCTGCTGTACCTGTATGGCGATGTGCCTTGGGTAGAGACTATCCAGCAGCCCTTCGTTCTCGACTTCACCAGAACTCCCAAGGAGGAGGTTTACGGTCACGTAGTCGACGACCTGCTGTTCTGTGTCGAGAATCTTCCCGACAATCCCGATAACGTGAAGCCCGGCAAGCTCACCAAGTGGGCCGCCCTTCACCTGCTGTCAGAGATATACCTGTGCCAGGGCGAGTATGAGAAAGCCCGCAAGGCAGCCCAGGACGTGATCGACAGCAAACACTTCGAGCTTGTCAAGGAGCGCTACGGTGCCGAGGCAAAGAAGCCCGGCGACTACTTCCACGATATGTTTGTCGAGAACAACCAGAACCGCAAGAGCGGCAACAAGGAGAGCATCTGGGTAATGCAGTTCGAGTACAAGACCGTTGGCGGCGGTACACCGTCCGACGACTGGACACGCCGTGAATGGGGTCCGCAGTACCACTCTATCAACCAGTTCTTCAAGGTGAGCGCTGAGTACGGCGGTCGTGGTCTGGGCCAGATTGCACCTTTCAAGTGGTGGATCGGCACCAAGAATACCAATGCTACCCCCGACGACGGTGTGCCCAACGGTATCTTCGAGGACTCGGACATACGTAACTCGGAGTACAACTTCAAGCGCGAGTGGCTCTCTAACGTTGACGCTACCAAGGGACAGCGTATTGCCATCACCGACAAGTACTGGGCCGACGGCTGGCTGTTCCCCGCCCCCACCAAGTTCTTCTTCGCCCACGATGACGACCTCACCCACACCGGCAGCTACCGTGACCGCATGAAGTTCCGCCTGGCCGAGACCTACCTGCTGCTGGCCGAGGCCTACCTGGGTCTCAATGACGCCGAGAATGCCGCCAAGGCCGTCAACGTCGTGCGCAACCGCGCCAAGGCATCGTCGGTATCGGCAGCCGATATGGACATGGACTTCCTACTCGACGAGCGCATCCGTGAGCTCGTAGGCGAGGAGAGCCGCAGGTTTACCCTCGTGCGCACGGGCAAGTATGTCGACCGCGTAAGGAAGTACAACACAGTACTGAGAGATGTAGTACAGGATTACCACGCTCTGTGGCCCATCCCCAAGACCATACGTGACGCCAACCGCGACGTAGAGTTCCCCCAGAATCCCGGTTATTAATTCAATACAATCTGAATAATCATGAAACTAAAATATAAATTTCAACCTGCAGTCGTGGGGGCGGCTCTGCTCCTTGCAACCTCCTGCACCTACGACCCGTATGACACTGACATTGACCCTGTCATCGAGACACTGACATTGAAGTGTGAGACTCCCCGGGTGCAGATCGATGAGAACAACCTCACGGCCGGTGCCCTGACATTTACCTGGACCGGTGCCCGCCCCATGTCGGACGAATACATGTCGATGTACAAGGCCGAGCTCGACGTCCTGGGCAACAGCTTCGGCTCGAAGACCGTCATCACCTCGGGTGTAGGCTTCGACTACTACTTTGACGAGGAGGCCGGCATCTACTCGGCCACTTTCACCAACGAGCAGCTCAACAACTGGTTTAACGAGCGCTGGGCCCTGCCGGTGAACAAAGACTTTACCGTGGAGTTCCGCGTGATAGCACAGTGGAGCGGCGGTCCCGAGTTTGAGATGCCCGAGGTGCGCAAGGTGAGCGCCGTCGTGACTCCCGTCCATGTCGAGATATTCAACTGTGACGAGATGGCTATCGCCGGCAACGCCATAGCAGCGTCGGAGAAGATCAACAAGACCTACGAGAACGAGAATGTCTATGCCTGGAAGGGTGCCCTTACCACCGGCGAGGTAGAGATTCCTATCCAGTTTGACGGCATGACCTACTACCTGCACAATGCCGATGGCTCGACAGCTATCGCCGACGGCCAGGCAATGACTGTGGTGATGAACGAGACCAAGGGTGGCTGGACAGTACCGGCAGCCGGCGAGTACCGCTTCGTCATCAACATGATCGACCGCACGGCTACCATCTACTCCGAGGCTACCGACCTGCATCCCCTCGTGTTAACCTTCCATCCCGACGGCGTGGAATCCAAACCCGAGGTTACACTGACCGTAGAGGACCTATGGGCCTATGGCGGCGCTACAAGCTGGGGAGCCAAGAAGCTGAACCTCATCCAGTCGCTCGCCGACCCGCAGGTATTCATCTTCGACGGTTCGACCAACGACCACAAGACCCTGGGCGGCGATATGAAGTTCTGTATCACCAACAGCTTCAAGGACGAGAACGGAACAAGCTATACCCAGAACGACGCTTACTGTTTCACCTGCCCCCTCACAGCCGAGGGCAAGCGCCAGAAACTGTCGGCCGAGCTCAACAAGGTATTCCAGCTCAATGGTGGAGCAGACGGTGAGACCCGTAACTCGTACATAATCGTGCCCTCGGGTTCGAACCTCATCGTCTTCGATCTGAGAAACCAAACATTCCTTGCCAAGAAAGTTGAATAATTTTTAATTTGCGACTTCGTTGCAATACTTGGATTTGCAACGAAGCCGCAAATAAATAGAATAAGCTATGTTAAAGAATAAATTTATATTAGGTCTGTTTGCTGTGTCGGCCATCTCCCTGGGCGCCTGCAGCGACGATGACGAGATTGTAGGTGGTGAGGACAGCATCCCGGGCAACACCGAGTTGAAGCTCACCATCAATACCTCAGATGTTTACCGTAACCCCATGAATGGCTGGGTGATGTATGTATCGGGAACGGCCGATCCATCGTACTTCGACACTCAGTTCTACCTGTCGGAGCTGGGCAGGAACGTCTATGTGCGCGACTATGCCTCGGCCTGCTACATACGCACTGGCTGGAAGTCGCTCAACCCCAGCGACGGCAAGTATGCCTGGGACGACCCCTCGAGCAAGATCTACAAGCTCGTGAAGCGTGCCGAGGAACTCAAGCTGCCTATCGCCTTCCGCGTGGTTGTCGACGGCCGTGACCAGAGAGAGAACACCCCGCAGTTTGTATTTGACGCCGGCGCCGAGTACTGGCTGCAGGACGCCAAGTACCCCGACCGTAAGACACCCATCGCCATGGACCCGATATGGCGCCAGTATTACGAGAAGTTCGTGAAGGCTTTTGCCCAGCGCTTCAACAACGCCGAGACAACGGCATTCATCGATGCCTACGGCCTGGGCAAGTGGGGCGAGGGTCACAACGTGTGCTACGAGCAGGAAAATGCGATAAGCGACAAGACGGTTGAGTACAAGGCCAACACCATGGAGTGGATCACCCGCCTGTATGCCGACAACTTCACCGAGGTGCCTCTCGTAATCAACTACCACCGCCAGCTCGGCCACCCCGTGAGCGAGGGCAGCGGCGCACAGCCCGATACCGAAAGCATTCTCGCTATAGCCCTGCGCAACGGCTACTGCCTGCGCTCCGACGCCATAGGCATGAACAACAACTCTTGGGGCTACAATGCCTGGGAGAAAGCCTATGCACGCACGTGGAACTACAAGGTGCCCATTCTCATGGAGGGTGGCTGGATTGTAGATCAGCACAGCTACTGGAACGACGACATGAAGTATCGCAAGGATCATCCCGAGGATGTGCGCCAGGGCGAGTTTGACTGCTCGCGCGAGGCTCGCGTCAACATGATGGATTTCCGTGTAGGCGGTGAGACCGAGTCGTGGTTCAAGACCAGCTTCAACCTCGTGAAGCGTTTCAGCGCCGAGGGTGGTTACCGCCTGTGTCCCGACAAGCTGTCGCTGCCGGCAACCTTAGGCAGCGGACAGCAGGCTACCATAGGTCACCGCTGGCGCAATGTGGGCTGGGGCTATTTCCCCAACAACCTGCAGCAGTGGAACTTCAAGTATAAGGTAGCATTCGCGCTGCTCGACAGCAACGGCGAGCCTGTACAGATATTCATCGACGACGAGTGCGAGCCGTCAGACTGGCACGAGGGTACCCCCTACAATTATCGCTTCGAGATATCTCCCTCGGTTAAACCGGGTAACTACACCTGGGGCGTGGCCATCGTGAACTCTCTCAAGGACAACGCGCCCGCTATCCAGCTCGCAGTATCACGCACCGTGTTCCCCTCAGGCTGGGTGAAACTGTCTGATGTCAAAGTAAACTAACCTCCTCGACCTCCTTTACCGGAGCCTGCCCTATCCCACGGGGCGGGCTCTTTTTTATGCCCCGAGCATGGCGGCGTAGAGCTCGGGCGAGATGTCGTAGGTGCGGGGTACACGGCGGGCCGAGCGGGGTTTGTGCATGAAACTCTCGGCGACCATGATAAGGGGAGTGATGGAGTCATAGATTGCCTTGGTCAACGTCTGCCACGTTTGAGTAAGAGCCTGGGCCACATCGCCGTTGCCCAGCATGCCTATCACCTCGACCACGCGGTCGACGAAGCGGTTGTAATTGGTGCGTACCCATGCGGCTGCTTTGGCTTTTGACTCGTCGACATTTACCCTTACATCGGCTTCACCGGCGGGTGTGAGCGTATTGTCGAGGGGCTCGGGAGCCTCGCAATGCGGGGCCGCAGGGGCTTGTTTTTCGCGCAGCGAGCGGCGGCGACGGGCGGCGGCGACGCGGCGTTTCATGCCGGCGTGTACCTCGGCAACCATGGCGGGCGATTGAGAGTCGGGCTCGTAGTTGTCGATAGCCTCGTCGGGCATCTGCGAGAGGGTTTCGCATGTCGTGATAAAGCGTTCGCGTTCGTCGGCGGTGAGGCTGTTGAACTGTTTCATCTGCGAGAGTGTGAATGAGATTTTCATAGTCGGTGTGGTAATGTGTGTGTTTATATATTTTTGTGCAAATATACAGCAAGCAGTGTGCGGTATTCCTGCACACTGCTGTTAAACTATGCTAAGACAGCGTATTTTTTCGCGCCCGGGGCGGATTATTTCGCGAGGTTGCGCCAGCGCTCGATCATGGCGGTCATGTCGGGGGGAACGGGGGTGCTGAAGAACATTTCCCGGCCTGTGGCGGGGTGTACGAACCCCAGGGTGCGTGCATGCAGGGCCTGGCGGGCGCATGTGTCGAAGCAGTTGTTGACAAACTGCCGGTAGTGGGACGATGTGGTGCCGCGCAGAATCTGGTCGCCGCCATAACGGGCGTCGTTGAACAGCGGGTGGCCTATGTGCTTCATGTGCACACGTATCTGGTGGGTACGCCCGGTCTCGAGCACACACTTGACTACCGACACGTAGTTGAGCTGCTCGATTACCTCGTAATGTGTTACGGCGTGCTTGCCCTGGTCCCCCTCGGGGAAGACGGCCATCTGCAGCCTGTCGCGCAGCGAGCGGCCTATGTTGCCCTCGATGCGGCCCACGCGGGGCTCGGGTATTCCCCACACTACAGCTACATATTCGCGCTTGGTGGTCTTGTTGAAGAACTGCTTGCCGAGATGTGTTTTTGCCTCGGGGGTCTTTGCCACGACGAGAAGGCCCGAGGTGTCTTTGTCGATGCGGTGCACGAGACCCATGCGGGGATCGGATACATCATAATCGGGGTTGTCCTTCATGTGCCAGGCGAGGGCGTTGACGAGGGTGCCGTTATAGTTGCCGTGACCGGGATGCACCACAAGGCCGGCGGGCTTGTTGACCACGAGCAGGGTGTCATCCTCATACACGATATCGAGCGGGATATCCTCGGCAATGACCTCGTTTTCGTAGCGGGGCCTGTCCATCACGACCGAGACGATGTCGCCGGGCTTCACGCGGTAGTTGCTCTTCACGGCCCTGCCGTTCACGAGAATACACTCGGCCTCGGCAGCCTGCTGGATGCGGTTGCGCGAGACGTTGGGCAGATGGGCTACAAGAAACTTGTCGACACGCAGCAGCTCCTGACCCTTGTCGGCCACGATGCGGTAATGCTCATATAGTTCGCGACCATCGTCGACCGCGCCGAGGTCATCGGCCGCGAGCTCGTCATTCTCGAGATCTTCGTCAAACTGTGTCATAATCAATCCTGTAACAGCAACTGTATGGTGGGATCCTCATCGGGAAGTTCGACATCAAGCTCGACTTCCTCCTCGGCATCGTTCTTGGATGCATCGGCCTCTCCGCCGTCGGGCATGACGAAGTTGGGGTCGGTTTCATCGATCAGATCACCGCCGCCTACCTCGAGCGTGATATTGGAAGTGACAGGAATACGCTGTCCCGGGCGCAGGGGCACGCCGTTAATCTTGGCGCCGAGCACGAGGTCCTTGTACTCCGAGGCTACTGTGACGATATGGACGCTGAGACCCAGACCCTCAAACATGGATCGACCCTGGCGCAGCGATACATTCATGAAGTCGGGCACCGTAACCATCTTGGGCGAAAACGCCACGATGGTGAGATAAACCGTGCGGCCTGGCTTCACGCAGGCACCGGCATGGGGATTCTGCTCCACGACTGTACCGGGACGCTGTGTCGACTCGAATACCGAGTCCATTACCTCCCACTTGAAGCCGTCGTTCTCAAGCGAAACCGATGCCAACTCTATAGGCTGGCCCTTGAGCGCCGGCACGATAGCCTCGTCGCCATGACGGGTCCAGGAATCGAGGAACGACAGCAGGAGCCACACGAGGATGAATGCGGCGATAAAAATATATATAACGTTCATCAACACCGGGTGCTCGCGGTTGACATTGACAAATCGCTGATAGAAACTCGGCTTGGGGCCGGTAGGTTTATCTTTCTTGGGTGTCATTATCGGAGATTGTAATTAATGAATCGTAAATGAAATCACGCTCGGCGCGCCGTCCTATCACACTGTCCCAGAGCATGGGCGACAGGCCGCCACCGGGGCGTTTTACCGTGATATTGTCGGGGGTAAAGAGTTCCCCTTCTTTTATATCCCGGGCTGCGACAATGCTTTTACGGGCGATGTCGATATTGGGGGTCTCGGAGGGTGACGGAGTCTTCACGCCGCTTCCCATGGCAAGCTCGATGTTGCGTATCGCCTTTACCATCGCGGCGAGCTCGTCGGTATCGAGCGACGCGCGGTGATCGGGCCCGGGGAGGTTCTTGTCGAGAGTGAAATGCTTCTCGATGATCTCGGCGCCCATAGCCACTGCAGCCACCGGCACTTCGATGCCCACCGTGTGGTCGCTGTAACCCACGGGGCCGTCGGTAACGCGGCGCAGGGAATCCATGGCGCGCAGGTTGACATCGGCCATAGGCGTGGGGTACTGGGTGTTACAGTGCAGCAAGGCGATATGGTCACGCGAGAGACCGTCGGCGGTGAGGATATCGACGGCGGTCTTAACCTCGGCGAGGGTGCTCATGCCGGTCGACATGATTATCGGACGGCGGAGCGATGCGATGCGCCTGAGGTAAGGCAGATTGGTAATCTCGCCCGACGGTATCTTCCACCAGTCCATGTCAAGGGGCTCCAAAGCATCAATCGACACGAGGTCAAACGGCGTGCTCATGAAGCCGATTCCTTCCCGGCGACATAGCTCGGCAAGCTCGGCATAGGCCGTAAGCGGCAGGTGAATGCGCCTGCACATGTCGAGCTGGCTCTCGCCCGAGCCGGTAGTCTCCTCCTGATAGGCCGCCTTGGGGGCAATCGACGAGATGACAAGCTCGGGAACCGCCGTCTGGAATTTGACATAATCGGCACCGGCCTTGCGGGCCGCGCGAACCATCTCGCGTGCCATCTCCATGTCGCCGTTGTGGTTGACGCCGGCCTCGGCTATTATGATGACTTTTTTCTTTTCCATAATCAGTTCACTTTAAGTGAAAAACCACCTCCTGCATGTAACGGGCTATGACGGTTCCGGGTCGCCAGTCGGCCGAGGGCTCGAGCGACTCGCCGAGCGCTTCCTTCAATATATAGAGGGGCAGATTGGCACCGGCTGCGACAGAGCATACGGCACCGCCACCCAGGCGCGGGTTAATCTCCATCAACAACAGCTTGTTGTTGCGAGTGTCCTGCAGGAACTGCAGCGTTACGGCTCCTGTGAACTTCAACGTGCGCAGGATGTGGCGCGACATTTCTATTATATCGTCGCGGTCGACCGTCATCGTGCGCGTGACCTCGCCGCCGGCTATCTCGAGCCGCTCGCGGGGCACGGTGACAATTATCTGGCCGTCGCGGTCGATGAAACAGTCGACCGTGTACTCACGGCGTGTCTCGATATAATCCTGTATGAGATACTGCGAGGGGTCGATGGCGCGGAAATCGGCCGAGGATCTTACGACCTTAAGGCCACGCGAAGCCGACCCTCGGCGCGGCTTGGCGATAAGCGGGAACTGAGGCGCTCCGCGGGTATAGGTGCGCGGGATGGGGATACGCTCGCGGGCAAACAGCTCGGCTGCAACGACCTTGTCAAACATCATGGCTGCAAGCGTGGGGGAGCAGACGGGAGCATAGCAGTCGGCAAACGGGTATCGCGCCACGACCTCGACAGCACCGTCGACAAACGGTATCATGACATCGATATCGTTCTCTTCCACAACCCGGTGCAGGTCATTGACGACCTCGGGATCGCTCCACCGCAGGCCCTCGACAATCGTCGCCACGGTAGCGATGGGCACCAGTGCCGACAGCTCGTAGCTGTAAAGCCTCAGTTTGAGGCCCAGCCGGGCCGCAGCCTTCTCAAAGTGACGGGCCATCGACACACGCTTGGCACCGCCAAGCATGAGCACACCTATCGACTTGTCACGCTTCGTATTCATACATTATATACTTCGGTTTTATATTTGGCGAGATTTACCGGGTCGGTAAACCACTCGATAGTATTCATCAAGCCCTGCTCGAGGCTCACTTGGGGGCGCCAGGAGGTGAGCGACGTGATGAGGGTGTTGTCGCCGCAAAGTCGGAACACCTCGCTCTTGGACGGGCGCAGGCGCTGTGGGTCGACCACCCACTCGACATCGGCGCCCATCAACCGGGCTATCGTCTCGAGCGTATGCTGCATCGACACCTCGGTTCCTGTCGCAATGTTGATTTCACGCCCCTCGATATCGGGAGCCTCGCCGAGAGCGATGAAGCCGCGACAGGTGTCGGCGACATAATTGAAGTCGCGTGTGGGCGTGAGATCACCAACTCTTATCGTGCGGTGACCGGCAGCAATCTGCGATATTATCGTAGGGATAATGGCGCGGGCGCTCTGCCTGGGGCCATAGGTGTTGAACGGGCGGGCGATGACCACGGGCAGGTCGAAGGCGTTATAGAAACTCTTGGCTATGGCATCGGCACCTATCTTCGTGGCCGAGTATGGCGACTGGGGCTGGCGCGGATGGGTCTCGGCGATAGGCACGGTAATGGCCGTGCCGTAGACCTCGCTGGTGGAGGTGACGACAAGGCGTCTCACCCCTGCATCTCGCGCGGCAAGGCACATGTTCATCGTACCCTTGATGTTGGTGTCGACATAGCTCTCAGGCGCCACATAGCTGTAGGGTATGGCTATGAGAGCCGCGAGGTGGTATATCGTGTCGCAGCCCTGAGCGATATGGCGACAGAACGACTGGTCGCGTACGTCGCCGGTGACGACCTCAAGGCGTGGATTGCTGTTGCCTTCAAGCCAGCCGAGGTTGTTGAACGAGTTGTATTGTGCCAGCGCCCTCACACGGTATCCACGCTCGAGGAGCATGTCGGTGAGATGCGATCCTATGAAGCCGTCGGCACCCGTCACAAGGACGAGTCCGCGCTGAGTATTGTCATTTTCCATTTTCAACCCCATTTTTTCAAATAATATATGTAGGTTTTACCATCGGTCGAGTCATATTGCAGTTCTATCCTGCTACCCGACAGTTTCAGTATCGTGAGCTCACACTTCGGTGGCAGGTGGCTTATCGCGCCGGGAGTGCCGAGGTCCCATGTGAAGTCGATGTAAAGCCGCCCGTCCTCCTCGTGCCACGAACCGGTGGCCGTCGTTGCCGAGTGATAGTAGTCATCGGGCACAAGAATCTGCATTATGGAGCTCTGAAATTTCCATATCATGTATGGAGGCGCATAGTCCACGTCGGGCTCGCCATCGATGGTGATTGTCTCGACTCGCCATGTCCCGAACCAGTCGCCTATATCACCGTTGTTGCGGGTGCAACCGGCTGTCGATGCGAGCATCACGACAGCTATCACCGACATCATAAACCCGTATATCAATTCCTTGCGTTTCATTTGCGACCGATATTAAGATTCGTATGATAATTAACAGTCACGAGCGCTCCGAATGTATCGCCATACATAGAGCCGCGGTCAAAGCCCACACGGGCGGTAATCGTGAGGTCTTTATCTTTTATCGCCGGCTTATAGACGGCCTCGAACAGCATCGAGGTATCGTAGACCGACTCGCTCCTGGGAACGCGAATCGAGCCCCACCCTTTGCGATAGCCGCCAAGCACTCTGTAGGAGAGTCTCGACGAAACGGTTCCCGAGATGCCCAGATGGAATCCGCGCACGACATTGTCGACATAGCCCATAAAGCCGTCGACGTTATAAATGGGAGAGCGCAGGAAGGGCGTTCCGAGCGACATGCCATAGTTGGCGTAAGCGTTATAGGTATAGTTATTGTAATACTCGTCGCCGCCATCGGTGTGGTAGGGGAAGTCACAGCCGGGAATATCGGTAGGGTCGAAATGGATAGGGCCCGACTGGTTGGTGAAATCGAGATACTCCACCACAACGCCATCGATGACGCCGGCACGGGGTGCCTTGTATTCGAGTCCCCACAGGCCGTCAAAGCCGTTCAAAAAGCCTATTCCCGAGCCGGTCTCCCAGGGTTTCTCGAGGTATGCCTTCAGCGTGCCGGCCCCTTTGGGCAGGCGGTAAGTAAACATTATGTCCCAGGAGCCCAGCATGCTTCCGAGGTAATAATCCTCGTCGCCGCCGGTGGGTATGAACATCTTGAAAAATTCCTTTATGCCGGCGTCATGCTTCACTACACCTGCGACCTCGCCTTTTCGATAAGTGGTGGTTGTGCCTCCGAAGAAACCGGCTACCTGCATGCCCACGGTGAGCGACAGCGGTTTGGACGACTTGGTGCGCAGGTAGCAGCGCTTGTAGGTGTAGAGCGAACCAAGG
Organism: uncultured Muribaculaceae bacterium; assembly: GCA_947386115.1. Classification (GTDB taxonomy): domain Bacteria; phylum Bacteroidota; class Bacteroidia; order Bacteroidales; family Muribaculaceae; genus JAAVFS01. The sequence goes on along the minus strand of CANDNO010000007.1, from coordinate 42,422 downwards.
CACACGTGGTCATTATAGAGATTGGCATGACTCTTGAGCCACCCGTTGTCGGCCATCTTGCCATAGCTTATCTCGCCCTGAATTTCAACCCAGCCGTTGGTGAACGGAACAGGCTGGAAATCGTTGAAGCCGGCCCTGACCTGGGGGATGGGGCGCGCATTGGGGCCCTCGGTCATATCGCCCGACGACAACCTGTTGTTGAGCAATGCCGACTCGGAATTGCACATGCCCGCCGTGAGGAACAGCGAGCGGTAATCGACACGCCCGTAGAGCTGTTGCAGCCATATCCTTGACGGGTGCTGCGGGTTCTCGTACCACTCGCCGGCGGCAGCGTCGTAGCGGTCGTAGATGGCACTTGACGAATACCCGCCTATGGCCTCGAAGCCCCACCGGTAGCTCCAGTGCTTGCCGAGGTTATCGCTTGCTCCAAGTTTTACCCCGAGAAGAGTGTTTGATGCCTGGGTCACAACACCGTGATTGTTTGACGCGATGTAATAAGGGGCGAACGTCCCCGTGCCTGTACCTCCCGTGAAAGCGACGTCGAGCTCGACGGGATATTCGGCACGAACCGCCGGCGGCACCAGTATTGAGGCCACAAGCAGTAACGGTAATGTCAACAGGCGAGTCATAAAATATTGCAGTTGTTTATAAATGTTCCGACAGGTCGAAGCTCTCAATGTGCCGCCGTTTTTTCTCTTCAAAAATCTCGCTGATGGCGAAGAATATACCGGTCTCCTCAACATCGCCAAAAAGGTCGTTGATGGCCGTGCCGAGCATGTGCATCGTGGGCGACAGGCTCATATAGGCATTGACCAGCGGGGGGATGTTGACGCCATGGGCGCGCACGGCATTGTTGAGTATGCGATAGTCTTCCTTGAACGTCGAGCCGGTGAACAGGGCATCCATAGCGGCGGTGTCGACGTTGGTCTTCAACGGGTTGATAGGATAAACGAGCCTGTCGGGATCGGGGAAATGCTTGTTAAGGAAATACAGTATCATGTCACGGCACTCGCGCGAGTAGGTGGGATACATCGTCATCTTGCCGAACAGATACTTGATATCGGGATTCTTGACCGTGAGCGCTCCCAGACCGTCCCAGAGGTTGTCGAGGGCGAATATCGCCTTGGCTCCCACGCGCGACGACTGATACTCGACTCTCACAAACGAGCGTCCGAGCTCGAGCGTGTTGGGCAGGTAGTCTTTGATAAAGCGTGGCGAGAAATTGAACATGTGGCTGGTGGCTATGCGCGGGCGACCCTCGGCATCAAACCTGATATCGGGGCCGAAAATAAACCGGTATCCGCCCAGGATGAGCTTCGACTCGGGGTCCCACACGATAAGTTGCTTGCACGGCACCTCCATCGTATCATATTCATCGATGTCACAGGCTTTGCCGGTGCCGCCGCCGGCCATGCGGAAAGCCTGCTCGCGCAGGCGTCCGATCTCGCGCATCACATTGGGCGACTCGTGGGCATCAGTGACATATATGACGTTATTGCCCTTGTTGGAGAAACGTAAGAAACGCTCGGGAGTGAGCTCGGCTTCGAGCAACTCTACAGGAACAGGGGCTATGATTTCTTCTTGCATTATTACTGGGTTATTACTATTTATCTTGATGGCTCTGAATCCTCACCTGCAGGGGCAAGCGAGTAGACTATCGCCTTTATACGCTCGGCCCCGGCGCGTGCTCCGGAGCCGCTCTCAAGTTCCCCGCATGGTATCATCGGGCCTATCGTAATAGTGAAATGAGCGCCCCTGCACCGGAACACTTCGCCGGGCAGTCGCACCATCTCGATATTGAACTTGAGGCCAAGGCGAGTCCTTAGCCGTGCAAATTTATAAAAAAAAGCTGAATTATGCCCATCAAAGTGTACCGGAATCACATCACGGCCATACTTGACCGATTTGTTGATAAACATTTTCTGCCACTCGAGGTCGCGGATGGTGCCGTCGGCACCCCGTCGCGACACCAGTCCGGCCGGGAATATTATCACCGGGTCATCCCCGGCCATAGTCTCGTCGAGGAGCGATGATGCCCGCCGTGACTGCGAGCCGTGCTTGTTGATAGGGATGAATGTCCCGCTCAGTGGCTCGATGGCCATAAGCAGGTCGTTGACAACAAATTTGACACCTTTACCCCAATAGGCCACTGCCCAGTCGATAAGCGCCATGCCGTCGAGTCCGCCGAGCGGATGGTTGCTCACGATCGTGACGCGCCGATGGTCGCGCGGCGGCAGATTTTCCTTCCCGCGTACCCCGACGGTAATGCCGAGATGGTCAAGAACGCCGCGGCAAAAATCGGCATCCCGCTTTCCACGGCACACCTCGAGCATGTGGTTCATCTCGTCCTGGCAGATAACGCGTTCGAGCCAGCGCACAATGAACCCGGGTATGAATTTCCTATATCGGGGCACTCTCGATTTCAGTACCGCGTCGAGATCGATACGCATAAAATCGTCGGTGCCGTCAACTTTTTTATCATCATGTTCCATATTAGCCACAAAGATACTAAATTCCCTCTTGCAACGCCGGGGTCTAAATGAAACTTTTTTACTCTACAATTGTATATATTGTATGTAAAGTCGCGTGAAAAACGCTATATTTGCATTTGCTAATTAACAGTTGCTAAAACAATTAAAAAATTAACATTTTAATACTCAACCCATTATGAAATTCTCAAAGATTACAGTCGCCGGCGGCATGGCTCTGGCTATATTGATTTCGAGCGGATGCTCATCCATGACACAGACAGGTAAAGGCGCCCTCATAGGCGGCGGTGGCGGCGGTGCACTCGGAGCAGGCATCGGAGCCCTCATAGGCGGCGGTAAAGGTGCCGGCATAGGCGCAGCAATCGGCGCAGCAGTAGGCAGCGGCGCCGGCGCACTCATTGGCCGCAAGATGGACAAACAGCAGAAAGAGCTTCAGGAGCAGCTTGCACAACAGGCTACCGTAGAGGAAACAACCGACCAGAACGGCCTGCGTGCTATCAAAGTCACCTTCCAGGGTGGCATTCTGTTCCCCACCAACGGCACCACACTCAGCACATCGGCACAGGCCGACCTCGCTCGTTTTGCCGCATCGCTCAAGCAGAATCCCGAGACCAACGTACAGATTTACGGCTTCACCGACAACACCGGCTCGATGCAGGTCAACGAGCGTGTAGCTACCGGCCGCGCCGACGCCGTTCTTGTCGACCTGGTGAACTGTGGCATTTCACCCACACGCCTGTCGGCTCAGGGTATACCTATGGCCGACTATGTAGCATCGAACGACACCCCTGCCGGACGCGCACAAAACCGTCGTGTTGAAATCTACATCACAGCCAACGAGAAGATGATCCAGCAGGCCGAAGCAGGCACACTGCAGTAACATCAGGCACAAAAGCTATATATAAACCCGGTGTGGACCCGTCGAGGCCCCGCCGGGTTTATTTGTTGTAAAACGGTTCAAAAAAATAAGAAAACATCAAAATTCATTCGCAGCCAATTTTTGCGGGTTACTTATTTTGTGTACTTTTGTATGATTGTTTTGAAGCGAACAACATGTCAACGGCGATGACTCGCGCCCTTAGACCTAAATGAACCGATTTTACAAAATATTACGTGCCCTGATTGTGATATCTATCGCGATAGCTGTCACCGTGCCGGCAATAGTCTATGTGGGGCTGTCGCTCCCTCCGGTTCAACGCCGACTGTCGTCGGTTGCCGAAAAGGAACTGTCGGGACTGCTCGGCGCCGATGTCTCGATAGGAACGCTCACAATCGCCCCATTCAACCGCGCCATGCTGCGCGATGTATCGGTCACCCTCGATGATGGCCGGGACTCGGTTATGACCGTGGAGCGTCTTGGCGCCGGCGTAAACCTTTACGAGCTTATAATGAACCGGGAGGTTGTAATCAACTATGTGGAGCTCATAGGGCTGGACATGGAGGTGAGCCGTGACTCGGCAGGAGCGCCGCTCAACATCCAGCCTATCATCGACAAGCTGTCGCCCAAAGATCCCAACAAGCCCAAAAGCCATTTCAACCTCGCTATCAACACTGTGATATTACGCGACTCGCGCCTGAGCTATGATATTGACAGTGTACCCGCTCCAGAGCCGGGCCGATTCTCGGCAGCCCACATACGGGTATCGGATTTCAGTGCCGATTTTCGCCTGCCATCGGTAGGCAATGACCGCCAGATAGTTGAAATCAAGCGATTCAAAGTCAAGGAACAATCGGGTCTCGAGATAACCGACCTTATAGGGAACGTGGCCATCACCCCCGACTCGCTCTCGTGGCACGGCGTGAACATAAGCATGCCCGGCTCGCTGATAAGCATAAAGGACTGCACGCTGCAGAATCCGGGCCACGGCCGGCTCGACAGCCTGCTGCTGTCGACGCCGATAAACACGGGGATTGCAGCAGGGAGCTATATAACACCTGCCGACCTCGCACCACTCGCGCCACAGCTCAAGGACTTAAACGACGATGTCAAGATACAGCTTGCGGTAAACGGCACCATCAACCAACAGAGTGAAGTCAAATTCTCGGCGCGCGACAATCATCGCGACATCGACATAAAAGGCAACGCACAGGTTTACATGCCGTTCGACACCATCCAACGGGCCATACGCGACCTGAAGCTAACGGCCCGCGTAGCAGCGCCGGTGATAAACCGACTCGTTCCGTTGCAACCTCAACAGCAACACATTGTAAATGCCGCCGAATATGTGGACCTTGATCTCGACGGCTCGGCAAGCAATGCAGCCGCCGAAGCTACAGCGACCGTAGCGACAGCCCGTGGAAACGTCGAGGTTGCCGCCAACTTTTCGGCACTTGACACCCGCGCGCCGCATTATGATCTCGATCTCAATGTAGTGCAACTCGAAGCGGGCACACTGCTGCAGCGATCGGAACTCGATATCGTATCGCTTAACGCCTCGGCATCGGGCCGGCTCGTCAACCGCCGCCCCAACGGTGAGGCCGAGCTCAACATTGACCGATTTGACTGGCGCGATCACCGACTGGGCGACATCACGGCCACTGTCGCCACCCATGGCAAAGAGTATGACGTGAAAATCAAATCGTACGATCCCGCCGCACGCTTCGACCTCAGCGCCGAGGGCACCGTCGACCGTAGCTTCAAGAGCATAAACCTCGCTTCACAGTTCGACTATATCGACATAGGCGAGCTGCTGCCGGGCAACAAGTTCAGCGAATACACACTGCGGTTCCGCACCCATGCCGACCTCAGCGGCAACACCATCGACGACATTACCGGACGACTGAACATCCACGACATACAATTGGACCGCCCCGACGGCAGCAGCATAGCCCTCAACGGCGTGATGGTAGCCGCTACAACCGAGCCTGGCGGAGAGCGCATCATCGACTTGCAATCGGACGTCATAAGCGGTGAGGCCCGAGGCGACATATTCCTGTCGACGATAGTCCGGCAGGTCAAAGAGCTGGCCCTGGAGTCGCTCCCGGCACTAAATAACGGGCCGGCAGCTTCCCGACAGGATGCCGAGAACAACTTCACCTACTCGTTCACACTGCATGACACCGAGCAGTGGGCCGAGGCCCTCAAATTCCCCGTAAGCAATCTGGGCGAGAGCGATATCCACGGCAGCGTGAACTACCCGGCCGGCTCGCTTATACTCAATCTCAACGCCCCCTACCTGCGCCAGGGAAACAAGCTCATCGAAAAGACTCAGCTGCAGGCCACGGTCGACGGGTCGAGCGAACGCAGCAAAGTGTATTTCACATCACGCTTCCCTACCAAGCATGGTCCGCTCGCTCTCGACTTCAACACCGACCTGTCGCACAACCGCATAGGCTCCAATATAACCTGGGCTATCGACCGCGCTGCCCGCTATGACGGCAACCTGTCGCTCAGCGCCGAGCTCGAGCGCCTGTCATCAGGCACAAACGCCCACATCATCCTCAATCCCGGCGAGCTCACATTCAACGACTCCACCTGGACCGTTAACCGTGCCACCATCGATGTGGCACCCGGTCTTGTAACCATCGACGGCATTAACGCCCATCGCTCGGGCCAGTTTGTGAAAATTGACGGCAAGGCATCCCACATGCCCGACGATGAAATACGCATAGACCTCCTGGGGGTAAATCTCGACTATATATTCGAGTCGCTCGGCATCGACAAAGTGATGCTCGGAGGCGATGCCACCGGCCGCTTCTATGCCTCCAACCTGTTCTCGTCCGAGCCACATTTCAACACCGACGGCCTGTCGGTCAAAGCGATAAGCTACAACAAGGTGGTGCTGGGTGATGCACTCGTAAGGAGCCGCTGGGATGCCGAGCAACGCGCTATAACACTCGACGCGGTCGTAGACCAGGACAACGGACTGAAGACATTGATCGACGGCGCGATATTCCCGCTCAACGACTCGATCGATATCACATTTGACGCCCACGACGTCGACGTGGCGTTCATGTACCCCTACATGTCGGCCTTCGCCACCGAGGTGAGCGGACGTGCGAGCGGCGTAGCCCGCCTGTGGGGAAACTTCAAATACATCGACATGGAGGGAGATATCGCCGGCGACAATCTGAAGATTAAAATAGGATTCACCAACACCACCTACACCACAAGCGACACCGTAAAACTGCGTCTGGGCGAAATCTCACTCAACAATGTAACCATAAGCGACATGTACGGCAACACGGCCCGGCTCAACGGCAAGGTGTGGCACAAATACTTCAAAGAGCCGGTGTTCGATTTCAAAATCACCGACGCCCAGAACCTGCTTGTCTACGACGAGACCTCGCGGCAGAATCCCGACTGGTACGGCCGCATATTCGGCAATGGTTTTGCCAACATCAGCGGCAAGCCGGGCGTGGTCGACATCAAGGTCGAGATGGCAACGGCCCCCGGCTCGGCATTCACATTCGTGCTCAACGACATGGAGGAGGCAAGCGACTATACCTTCATCACGTTCCGCGACCGTGATGTAATGGCCTTAGGCGAGACCGAGAAGCTTGTCGATGACACGCCGAGCACGGTGAGACACCTGCGCGAGATGCTCGCCCGCAGAGAGGAAGAGTCATCGTCGGCCTACAACATCGACTTGAAAATCGACATAAACACCAACGCCCAGATCAACCTTATCATGGACCCCGTGGGAGGTGACCGCATTCGCTCGTGGGGCACAGGCAACCTGCGCATGTACTACGGGTCGGCCGACAATGAGCTGCACATGTACGGTTCATACACGCTCGACCGCGGCAACTACAACTTCACGCTCCAGGATATCATCATCAAGGATTTTATCATCAAACGTGGCAGTACGATATCGTTTACCGGCGACCCGTTCTCGGCTATTCTCGATATCAAGGCGGCCTACGCGCTCACGGCCAATCTAAGCGACCTCGACGAGTCGTTCCTGCAGGACAAAGACCTTAACCGCACCACAGTGCCGGTCAACGCGATACTGCAGGTGAGCGGTGCCCTGCAGCAGCCCGAGATAGGTTTCGATCTCGAGTTCCCCACCCTCACCCAGGATACCTACCGCAAGGTACGCTCCATCGTGAGCACCGACGAGATGATGAACCGCCAGATTATCTATCTGCTTGCACTGAGCCGTTTCTATACCCCCGACTACATGGCGTCGGCCACCCGCGGAAACGAGCTCGTTTCGGTAGCCTCATCCACCATATCGTCGCAATTAGGCAACATCCTGGGCAGCCTCAGCGACAAATGGAATATAGCGCCGACGTTCCGCAGCGACCGCGGCGATTTCAGCGACGTCGAGGTCGATGTAGCGCTCTCGAGCAGCCTGCTCAACAACAGGCTGCTGTTCAACGGCAACTTCGGCTATCGCGACAAGTCGCTCAACAACACACAGTTTGTAGGTGATTTTGACATAGAATATCTACTCAACCGCGCGGGCACGCTCCGCCTTAAGGCCTATAACCGCTACAACGACATGAACTACTACGTGCGCACGGCCGAGACAACCCAGGGCGTAGGCGTATCATTCCGCCGCAACTTCGACTCGCTCACCGACCTCATACGCAGCCAGGTGCGCCGCGACCACAAAGCAGCCGCCGACACTACAGCGACACAGGTTCCTAAAGATTCAATTCGCTGAGCCGGCTTATCGAGACGGCCTGTGGGTGGCTGGAACCGTCGGGAGCAAAAAACACAGCCTGCCAGCCGGCGGCGAGTGCTCCGACAATATCAGTATCGGGATTATCGCCTACCATGAGGCAATGTGCGGCATCGCTGCCGCTCACCTTCTCGGCGTGGCGATACAGCCTCACATCGGGCTTGTTGACTCCGATATCATCGCTCAGAACCACAAAGTCGATATATGGCTCGAGACCCGAATTGCGTATCTTGCGGTGCTGCACCTCGGTAAATCCATTGCTTAAGACGCCTGTTTTCCAGCCGGCCGCATGCAGGCGCCCGAGCAGGTCTATTGCCCCGTCTACGAGTCCGCGACACTCGGCCAGGCGGTCAAGATACTCGCCATCGAAGCGGCGACCGTACTCCTCGGCAAGCTCGCTGCCGGCCTCAAGCAAAGGGCGCTTGAAACGCTCGGCCATAAGATACTCCTTGGTGATGGCGGCATGGTTGTATTGATCCCACAGCGCGTGATTGTGGCGCTCGTAGCACTCGATCCAATCGGTGGCCGAGGGGAACCATCTCGACAGATTGTAATCGTCATACAAGCCGGCAAGCGCTACACGCGAATTGCCTTTGAAATCCCACAATGTATCGTCAAGGTCGATCCAGGCTACACGGCAGGTCAAATCTTTGTCATTTTCCACCATCGGTAATCGGTATTAACGTCAGTAACTTCACCTCCCTCGAGGCGCTTGATATAGTTCACCACCCGCACGGTCACGGGGAGTATGGCCACCTCATAGAGTGTCTTGAGCACGGTCTGGGTGACAATGAGAGAAACGATTGTCGAAACCGGAAGAACTCCGCCGAAAGCTATCGGGAAAAATATAATCGAGTCGACACCTTCGCCACCTATGGTGGAAACGATCGCACGCAGTCCGAAGGCTCCGGGGCGCCCCTGTCTGAGGGCTTTCATGCGGCTCATAACGTAGGCGTTGATCATCGACCCGGCAAGGAATGCGGTGAAACTTGCGATCATGATGCGGGGCACGGCTCCATAAATACTGGTCATGGCGTCCTGCAACTCCCACTCCTCGCTGCCGGGAAGCCAGATTGCAAACTGCAATGTGAGAGCCACTGCAAGCGACATGAAAAATCCGAGCCATATCATGAGACGGGCGCGCGCAAAGCCGTAGACTTCGACTACACAATCGTTTATGATATACGATACAGGGAATACGACAACACCGGCCGTGATAGTGAACCAGCCGAGATCGACAGTCTTTATTTCGGTGAGATTAGCAACTATAAGGCACACGACAAACATGACCGTGAGCACGAGAAAAGGCAAAGATACAGCCTTGGAAACTTGATTATTTTCTGAATTCATTTTCTTGTTTTTAACGAGGTAGCAAGCACTCGGTGGTTTATAATAATGTGCAAAGATACAAATAAGTAGTGCGCAAAAGCAAATCTATTTGGATTTATTAAGCAGAAGTATTTAATTTCCAAATATTTATAAAATCAGACACAGCCCCTCGTACAAAGAGGTGATATATCAAACGTAGGGACATGCCTTTGGCATGTTCACCCGACAATCCGATACACCCCAAGAATTAACGTACTTATTACCATACACATATTGGACATGCCTTCGGCATGTCCATACGTTTGGTTTAAATCATGGGATTATTGGATGGATAGGAGCTTGTGGGTTTGGAGGGAGAGGCGCCAGTGGGGGTTGCGCAGGATGTAGGCTATGACTTGGGCGGTGTTTTGGCCTGAACAGGGTTGCAGGAACAGGTGGTCGGCCGGGGTTTGACGGGCTATGGACTCGACATCCTGGCCGGTATAGACGACCTTTAGCTCGTCACAACGGTCTAAAACCACTTCTCCGCCGGGCTTGGGGGAACAGGTTATCCAGTCGATTGAGGCCGGTAGCGTCCGGGTGCCGTTGGTCTCGATGTGAACACGTCGCCCTGCTCGGTGCAATGCCTCAACGAGGTTGCCTATAGGGTACAGCGAGGGTTCGCCGCCGGTGAGTATTACCGTGGTCGCGGGGTGCTCAATCACCTCTGCCACAATACTGTCGACGGTCATTGGCCGGAATTGACTATGGTCGGTGTCACAGAACTCACACTTAAGATTACACCCCGACAATCTCACAAAAACGGCCGGTGTACCGGTATGGTATCCTTCGCCCTGAAGGGAGTAGAATATTTCGTTAACGGGCAGTTCAGTCGCGCTCATAGCTTGCTATGTTTCCTTCGCTTTCCTGTACATCGACACGGTAGCAGTTGGGCACCATGTCACACACCCAGCGGGCGATATTCTCGGCCGTAGGGTTGAAGTCGAGGACTTCGTTGAAATCGTGGTGGTCGAGCATGTCGGTTATCTGGGTCTTTATATGGGTGAAGTCGGTGACCATGCCGTACTCGGTGAGCTGGGCTGCGCGACAGTAGATGGTCATGATCCAGTTATGGCCATGGGTGCGGGTGCATTTGCTCTCGTAGGGGAGCTCGAGGCGGTGGCTGCCCGATATCTCTATGCGTTTTTTTATGTAATACAAAACGGAAGGATTATTAATTAGGAATTGGGAATTAGGAATTAGGAATTTTTTGGGTTTATTCGGTTGCCGGGGTTACGCGGCACGCCGCGTCCCTACAATTCTCGGACCTCGTACCCGGAACCTTGGACCTCGGTTCTGGGGCTACGCGGCACGCCGCGTCCCTACAATTGGCGGACATCGTACCCCGAACCTCGGACCTCGGACCCGGAACCTCGGACCTCGGTTCTGGGTCCATTTTGGGGGTGAGGCCGAGGGTGGCGGCGCGGTCTACCATCAGGCGGTAGCCGAGGTCGTAGTCGTTGGGGGTGTCGGTGGCAAGGAGGGCTTCGCGCACGTAGTCTTTGATGAGGCCTACTTCGCGGCTCTGGGGGAGTCCGAATACCTGCATGATGAGGTTGCCGTCGATGGGGGGCTGCCAGTTGCGTAGCTTGTCGCGCTCTTCGAGCTCGGCCATCTTGGCTGTCACATGGTCGAAGTTCTCGAGGTGACGGGCTACTTTCTCGCGGTTCTTTGAGGTGATATCGGCTCGGCAAAGCTTCATGAGGTCATCGATATAGTCGCCGGCATCGACGAGCAGACGGCGCACGGCCGAGTCGGTAACCGTATCCTCGACGAGGGCGATAGGTCGCATGTGCAGTTCGACGAGCTGCTGCACATACTTGAGCTTGTCGTCGAGCGGCATCTTCATGCGGCGGAATATCTTGGGGAGCATCTTGGCTCCGATATAGTTGTGGTTGTGGAATGTCCAGCCTATATTGTCGTCCCAGCGCTTGGTGACGGGCTTGGCTATGTCATGAAACAGGGCCGCCCACCTGAGCCACACGTTGTCGCTCACGCCGGCAACGTTGTCAAGCACCTGCAGGGTGTGCTGAAAGTTATCCTTGTGGCCGCGCCCTTTGACAGTCTCGACGCCACGCATGGCGTCGAGTTCGGGCAGTATGAGCTTGAGCAATCCGGTATCGGCGAGCAGCTGCCAGCCCATCGACGGGCGGGGCGAGCGCATCATCTTCATGAGCTCGTCGACGATGCGTTCGCGCGATATGATTTCGAGGCGGTAGGCGTTACGTTTTATCGCTTCGAGGGTCTCGGGAACTACCGTGAACTGCAGCTGGGTGGCAAAACGCACTGCGCGCATCATGCGCAGGGGGTCGTCGCTGAATGTGATATCGGGGTCGAGGGGGGTGCGAATGAGTCCTTGCTCGAGGTCACTCATGCCGTTGAACATGTCGACGAGCTCGCCAAAGCTGCCGGCGTTGACCGACACGGCCATCGCGTTGATGGTGAGGTCACGGCGCGAGAGATCATCGGTGAGGGTACCGTCCTCGACGATGGGTTTGCGGCTGTCACGGCGATAGGACTCGCGGCGCGCTCCGACAAACTCGAACTCCTCGCCACGATAGTGAACTTGAGCGGTACCGAAATTGCGGAATACCGACAAGCGGGCGCCCTTGCCGAGCGTGGCCGTCACAGCCTCGGCTACTTCGATGCCGCTGCCTACGGTCACAAAATCTATATCCTTGGAGTGACGCTCAAGAAACAGGTCTCGCACATAGCCGCCCACGACGTAACACTCGCGCCCCATGGCATCGGCCACAGAGCCTACATGATGGAAAATCTTGCGGTCAATCTTCGAGGCTATGTTCATCGCAGTGAAATTATTTCTTCGGGTGCATTGGTTAGACATGTCCAGCCCCCGGAGGTAACCAGATAGGTATTCTCGATACCAACGGCTCCCGTGCCGGGTACTACAAATTTAGGCTCGAGCGCGATAACCTGCCCGGGGGCTATCACATCGCGGCTACGGGGCGCGATAACCGGCAACTCGTTGATTTCTATGCCCACACCGTGGCCTATGAAACGTGCATGCTGGCGGTGACCCATGAAAAGATGTTCAAGGCCCTCTTCACGGGCTATCTCGAGCGCCCTTTCATAGAGAGCCCGGGCCTCGGTGCCCGGCCGGCCCATGGCGGCGAGCTCGCGATGAATGCGGCGCGAGCACTCGTGGGCCTTGAGAGCCTCGGGGGAGATATCGCCGAGCGAGAAGACGCGGGTCATGTCGGTCATATAGCCTGTGTAGTTGCCGTTGACGTCGACCATCACTGTCATTCCGGGCTTGATCTCGCTGCCGTTGGCACCGACCGGCAATGACGGACTCATGCCGGCTCCACCCATGGCAAAGTCATAGGGGCTGGGCGCGTCGGCGTTATCGCCGGCGATGATGTTGCCCATAAACAGCTCCATGGTGTCGCCGCTTATACGGAACTGTCCGAGGCAGCCTTCGAGCCTGGAGGTACGCTCGATCTCGACCTGGAACTCGATATCGGTCATTCCCTCGCGGTAGAGATGCGGCACGCGGCGATATACACGCTCCTGTCGCACACCCGACTCACGAATCATCTCGACCTCGGTGTCGGTCTTGATCTCGCGGGCTACTCTCATTATCGCCGAGGCGTTTCCAATCGTGGCGTCAGGGAAAACAGCCTTAAGCCTCTCGACGTTGTTATATGACATAGTGTCGAGCTCGAGCCCGAGGCTCCGGGGCATCACGCCAATGACCGAGGGCAATTCCTCGGGCTTGCGTATGTAGGCCACTTCGGGGCCGTTGAGCTCAACAGGACGCTGCACGGCACAGATGACCTTGCCGCCAGACGTAATATAGATATAACCGGCATACACGCGGCTGGTAAGATAATATTTCGAAGCATTGTCGGCAAGCAGCACGGCGTCAAGGCCGGCGGCCTTCATGCCCTTGACCACGCGATCGACACGCAGCAACTGCTCATCCTTGTCAAGTAACAGTAATTGTTTCATATCAGGCTAATTATGATCAATGAGTTGTGAGATAGGCGGTCATCTCGGCAAAACTGCCGAACGCGAGCTGTGCATCGCTGCACCGGCCGAATCCCCAGCGCGCATGGCACATATCGGCTCCCGCTGCATGAGCGGCATCGCTGTCGCCTTGCGTATCACCTATATATAATGGCTTCCCGAGCGAAAAAGTTTCAATCACCCGGGCTATATTATAGTCTTTGCCACGACCTGTCTCGCCATGGGTGAGGGTACCCTCGAAACAGTCGGCGAGGCCACAGAAACGGAGCATGTTGCGCAGCCCGTCGGCACCGCAGTTGCTCACCATGAAAAGCCGGTAGCGGCCCGCCAACTCCCTTATCCCCTCGCTCACGCCGGGATAGAGACGCCCGCCGAGCCGCGGCATAAGCAAGGCTTCGTTGTAATCAAGACGTTCAAGATAACGGGCGCTGTCGATGTCGACGCCCTCCATGAGCGCGGCATATATCACATCGATAGTCTTGCCCATGTAGCGAAGCAGGTCGTCGCGGCTTACCACGCGATCGACGCCGAGCTCGCGCGATGTGACATTCCACACCTCGACATAGGAATCGACTGCATCCCACAGCGTTCCGTCCATATCAAATATCAACGAATCGTACTTCATTATTAAACAGGCTCTACGAGCCGGAGCTTAAAGGTTATTTCTTGAACTCGATACCTATCTGGCTTATTCCCCTGATGGTATCTACTCGCATAATGTGACGCACCGTAACCCGGCTGCTGTCGGTGAGTGTGACCGGATGTCGGGTAACCGTATCGGTGAACTGGTAGTGGCCCGGCAATCCTTTGCCATACCAGTTGCCCAAGGCATCACACATTGTAAGATTCACAGTATCGACACACTCACGCCCGCCATCGTCATAGGACACTTCGAACCAGATATTGCTGTATTCATAGCTGTTGTCGTGGGTGACCGACAGGAGGATGTGGCCGGTGGAAACCGAGTCGGCAAGGCCTACATTGAAGTCAAACCTGTCGCCGTAGCTCCAGCCTTCGGGGCCGATATTCCTATAGCCGGTGAACTCGTGGCTACCGGTACAGCCGGCAGCCACAAGCACCATAAGAATTATAACTATGAACAGATTTTTCACTTCGCGTCAAGTGTGTGTATTATGACTGTGGAGCCTCAGGCTGCTGCGGGCGGGACTCGTCGCCACCCTCGCCACGCGGTTTGCCTCCGTTGTCGCGACGCTGGCGGCGCTCGTTGCCACCGTTGTTGCGGCGCTGGCGGTCATCGCCCTGCGGGTTGCCACCCTTGCCTTGGCGGCGATTGCCGCCGTCGCGCTGCTGTTGCTGTTGCTGGGGCCGACGCTCCTGGCGCTTTTCCTGGCGCTGCTCATCAGTGGCCTGCGGCGACGAGGCTTTGTTGCCGTCGGCGGCCTGGTCGGCGTTCTGACGGTTTCGCTGCTTGTCGGGACGGCGTTTCTTCTTTTTCTTGTTGTCGAAGCGGTTCAAGTTGTCCTGATCGAGGATGTCGTTGTACTTCTTCTCGTTCTTGTCGGGCGTGCCGTCGCGCTGCAGCTGCAAGGGCTTCTCGCCGGCCTTGTTCATCGCGATGATTTCAAAGGCTCGGGCAGCGTCGATAGTGACGAGATTGGCCGGGATATTCTTGTCGGTCGAGTAAGTGATCTCGCGCTTGAAAATATCGGTCTTGAAGTGATAGTAGGTGCTGTCGGCGGTCTCGAGGCGCACGTTGCGCTCGGGAAGTCGTTTGAGGCTCTCGACATAGGTGTCGACCTCGAAGTTGAGGCAGCACTTGAGCTTGGCACACTGTCCGGCAAGTTTCTGCGGGTTGAGCGAGATGTCCTGATAACGGGCGGCGCTCGTGGCTACCGAAACGAAATTGGTCATCCATGACGAGCAGCATAGCGGGCGGCCACAGGGACCGATGCCGCCAATGCGGCCGGCTTCCTGACGGGCTCCGATCTGTTTCATCTCGATACGCACCTTGAACGTCTCGGCCAATATCTTGATGAGCTGGCGGAAATCGACACGCTCGTCGGCTATATAATAGAATATGGCCTTGTTGCCATCGCCCTGGAACTCGACGTCGCCAATCTTCATGTTGAGTTTGAGATCCTCGGCAATCTTACGGGCGCGGATCATCGTGTCGTTCTCTCGCGCGCGGGCTTCCTCGTATTTCTCAAGGTCGTTCTGCCGGGCTTTGCGGAATATGCGACGCACCTCGGCATCGGGCTTGACGTTGGCCTTGCGCATCTGCAACCTCACGAGGGCTCCGGTAAGCGTCACCTGGCCTATGTCATGGCCGGGCATGGCCTCGACAGCGACCATGTCGCCTATGGCGAGGTTAATATTGGTGGAGTTCTTGTAGAATCCCTTGCGGGTGTTCTTGAACTGCACCTCGACCATATCATCGTCGGCATACCCACCGGGAATATCCTCGAGGTAGTTGTAGCAGTGCAACTTACCACGCGGCCCGTCGCCGTTACAGCAAGACCGGCACCCCATACGGAGCTCGGCATCGCCACCCTCGGCGTCGGACGGTTGCACGGCGTCTACACGACGTGATTCAATATTTTTATCGTCTGCCATGATTACTTAGCGAAGCTGACGGCGCGGGTCTCACGTATAACGGTAATCTTCACCTGTCCGGGATAGGTCATCTCGTCCTGGATGCGACGTGCTATCTCGGCCGACAGGCTCTCGGTCTCTACATCGTCGATCTTGTCGGCACCGACAATCACGCGCAGCTCACGGCCGGCCTGGATGGCATAGGTCTTGATGACACCGGGATATGACAGAGCCAACTGCTCGAGATCGTTAAGGCGCTTGATATAGGCCTCGACAATCTCGCGGCGGGCGCCGGGACGTGCGCCGGAGATGGCGTCGCACACCTGCACGATGGGTGCAAGCAGCGTTGTCTGCTCGATCTCGTCGTGGTGAGCTCCGATAGCATTGCATATTTCGGGTTTCTCCTTGTATTTCTCGGCAAGTTTCATGCCCAGGAGTGCGTGTGGCAGTTCGGGTTCCTCGTCGGGCACTTTGCCTATATCGTGAAGGAGGCCGGCGCGACGTGCTTTCTTGGGATTGAGACCGAGCTCCGATGCCATGATGGCGCAGAGATTGGCAGTCTCGCGAGCGTGCTGCAGGAGGTTCTGGCCATAGCTCGAGCGATATTTCATCTTACCGATGAGACGTATGAGGTCGGGGTGCAGGCCGTGGATGCCGAGGTCGATAGCGGTGCGCTTGCCGGTCTCGACAATCTCTTCCTCGATCTGTTTACGCACTTTGTTCACAACCTCCTCGATGCGTGCGGGGTGGATGCGGCCGTCGGCAACAAGCTGGTGGAGTGCGAGGCGGGCAATCTCACGACGCACGGGGTCGAAGCCCGACAGCACGATGGCCTCGGGGGTATCGTCGACGATAATCTCAATGCCGGTAGCTGCCTCGAGAGCGCGGATGTTACGGCCCTCGCGACCAATGATGCGGCCCTTGATCTCGTCAGAGTCGATATGGAATACTGTAACCGAATTCTCGATGGCGGTCTCGGTGGCGACACGCTGTATCGACTGTACGACGATGCGTTTGGCCTCCTTGTTGGCGGTCATCTTGGCCTCGTCCATGATGTCGTTGATATAGCTTGCTGCAGCTGTCTTGGCCTCGTCTTTGAGCGACTCGATAAGCTTCTCCTTGGCTTCCTCCGATGAAAGGCCCGAGATATGCTCGAGGGTGTCCTGTGCGCTACGCTTCAGGCGGTCAACCTCCTCTTTCTTGGCGTCGAGCATCGTCTGCTGTGCCTCAAGGTTGGTGCGGGTTGTCTCGAGTTCATTGCGTGTGCGCTGATTCTCACTCTGCTGCTGGTTGAGCTGAAGCTCGCGCTGCTTGAGTTTAGCCTCGACCGACTGCACCTTAGAAAGGCGCTGATTGGCCTGACGCTCAGCCTCGTTCTTGATTTTCAACTCTTCCTCACGGGCTTCCATGAGTTTTTCCTTCTTGAGGGTCTCGGCATCACGAGCGGCCTCCTCAAGTATCAACTTGGCGCGGCTGCGTGCCATTGATTTCTGCACGAGCAGCATCACAACCGCTCCTACAATCAAACAGGCAACGCCCACGATTACTACTGTTACGATATTATCCATTATATATTGTATATTAAAAAAATATGCACCGTCCCGAGGGCCCATGTATGGCCGGGAAACAGTGCAGGTTATTACTGTTGATTCTCAATATTGCTGTTCTGCAAGCGCCGTCGCACTCTTGCTCCGATACTCCCGCAGAGGTACTGTACTAACGTTCCAATAGTCGATCCAGCTCGGCATCGAGCTCTTTTAAGGTATCGACCGTACGAGCCTGTTCGGCACTCTGGGTGGCATGCAGCTTGGCAAACTGGAATGCCACCATTGCGAGCAAGGCTCCGGGGCTGGTATTAAATCGTTCGCTCCAGTTGTTCCACAACCGGTTGACGTTATACTCGGCCTGTCGTATAATTTCCTCCTCGTCGCGATTTATCGTCAGCGGTATCGGAGGCTGATTGGCTATTCTTATCGTTATGTTCAGTTTATCTTTCATTGCATCAGTCGGTTAAATCGTTGATGCATTTATCGATCTCCCGCACTAAACCGGATAGCATGGCTCGACTCTTCTCAACATCGTCACGGTCGGGCATCGCAGTCGACACAACAGTCAGGAATTCAACCTGCTGGCTCAGTCGCTCGATATCACGCTGCTGCTCTCGAACCGTGTACTCAAGGTCGGCCGCCCGTTTCATCGCGCTGTCACGCTGGCTTATAGCCTCGTGATAACGCTCGGCGAGCTCTTGATGCTTGCTTTTGAGTGATTGTACTAATTGCTGTAGATCGGCAGCCATCTCTGTCCAATTTTCTACAAAAGTAACAAAATTTTTTCACACACAACCTATTCCACCACATTTTTCACCTCCCCACCCCACTTTTTTTCATTTTTATGAGAAAGCCCTGTTTGCTATCTTTTTCAATTTGCACGCCGAGGCCACGAATGAACTTTTGCTCCGTCCAATCCGTTATACCGTAAGATGATTAATTTATACTATTTTATATTATGAAAACACGCTTTCTTTTTTTCGCTCTGGCCTTGGCAACAATGGTAGGATTCTCGTCGTGCAGTAACGATGACGACGACAAGGATGTGAACCGCAATGATGTACCCGAGGCTTATCAAGATGCCCTCAAGGCCAAGTATCCCGAGGCCGTGAATGTTAAATGGGAGAAGACTCCCAAGTATTATATTGCCGAGTTCCAGAAACCTCAGGAAGAATATGATGTATGGTTCGGCCCCGAGGCTCAGTGGGCTATGACCGAAGTCGACTACGGTCACAATCTGTTCTTTATCCCCGCTGTGGTAAACGAGGCGCTTGCTAAGGGCCCCTATGGAACAAACCACACCATAGAGGATGTATCAATGTTCGAGCGTACCGACCGCACTTTCTATCTCATTGAAGTAGAGCCCATGAGCGGCGGAGCCGACACTTACCTCTACTATGCCCCCGACGGCACACTCATCAAAACCACCACTCAGGACATAACAATCACGCCCGACACACAGCTATAAACCGTAGGCCTTTATGATTTATAAGCTTGTAGTGACGACATATCAAAGAAAAAGCGCCCCGCGGGGCGCTTTTTCTTTGATATTAAGGTTGGATTCAGTTGTTTTCGGGGCGGAGCTGGCGCACAGTCTTGGCGGTCTGCCACATCTCGCTTTCGCGTAGCTGGCGCAACTCCTCGTTGAGCTTGTCGCGATAACCGGGCTGCGAGTTGCTGTCGATCGAGATCTGAGCTTCGTTGCCGGCTTTAACGCTGGCATACAAACGCTCTACCACGGGCTTGATGGCGTCGTGGAACGGGCCCATCCAGTCGAGAGCGCCGCGCTGGGCTGTGGTCGAACAGTTGGCATACATCCAGTCCATACCGCGCTCGGCAAAGAGCGGCATGAGCGACTGAGTGAGCTCCTCGACAGTCTCGTTGAAAGCCTCGGAGGGTGTATGTCCGTTCTCGCGGAGAACCTCATACTGAGCAAGGAGCAAGCCTTGGATTGCGCCCATAAGAGAGCCACGCTCGCCGGTAAGGTCGCTTGTGGCCTCGCGCTGGAAGGTTGTCTCGAACAGATAGCCCGAGCCGATGCCTATGCCAAGGGCGATTGTGCGGTCAACGGCACGGCCCGTAACATCCTGGTAGATGGCAAAAGATGAGTTGAGGCCGCGGCCCTCGAGGAACATCGTGCGCAACGATGTGCCCGACCCCTTCGGTGCTACCATGATAACATCGATATCGGCGGGGGGAACTACGCCCGTGCGGTCGTTCCATGTAATTGCAAAACCGTGAGAGAAATACAAAGCCTTGCCGGCAGTGAGATACTGCTTGATGCGGGGCCATACCGACATTACGGCGGCATCGCTCAGCAGACACATTACGATCGTGGCTTTCTCGCAAGCCTCCTCGATACCGAAGAGTGTCTCGCCGGGAATCCAGCCGTCGGCCACGGCCTTGTCGTATGTAGCGCCGGGGCGCTGGCCTACTATAACATTGAAACCGTTGTCGCGCAGGTTCATGCTCTGGCCGGGGCCTTGCACGCCATAGCCTATGACAGCGATTGTCTCATCTTTCAATACTTCGCGAGCTTTCTCCAAGGGAAATTCCTCACGCGTGATGACGGTTTCTTCAACACCGCCGAAATTCATTTTTGCCATATTTCGATTATTAAGTATTAATTCCTATTGGAGCTACAAATTTACAACATATTATCGAAAAACTGTAATAATCTATCACAAAACAGCATTATTTTACGATAATTTTTTCAACAACGCTACCTTGCCTGCATATATACAGCCCCGAGCGCGACGGATTGTCAACCCTGCGCCCCTGCAAGTCAAACCACTCGACCGGCGCGCCGGCATCACTTCCGATTACCGGATGCACAATACCTGAGTTATTATATTGTCCAATTCTTATCTTATCAATAAACAATATATTATTATCGTAATTCAGATTATATACAATTCTTAATCGAGAGTTAACGGAACCTTTTGAAAATAAAAACGTATAGTCCACAAATTCATTAGATTCAAAAGTAACAGCCTTTGACCTTTCAACTATACCGTCATTATCAATAAGCTCAGCATACATCGTATTCTTTGACACAGTGAATACCCCAAAACTACCCGTTGCTGCAGTGATAATTAAATTAAAATTACCACTATTGCCCGATAAATCAACAACAGGAGTAGTAAGCACGCCAGTATCAACAGGATACAATACACAATATCCTGATGCAAATGCTATTGATAAATCCGTTTCCCACCCTTTATCTCGAGTAAAATCATTTAAGTCATATCCACCTATCTGCAATTTATAAGGAGAACCGACGAGAACTCCAGAAAAATCCTCATAAAACAAATCCTCTTGAGCAATGGCAGGCGAAAAAGAAGCTATTGCAAAAATAATAAGTAATAATGATTTCATTGTCGTCAGGAGTAGGTGATGCGGGCGCGTGTTGCGGGATTGCCGTCGCGGGTTATCTCGTAGGTGCTTGAGTTGCCCGTGGTCGACCTGCGTATCTCTACGAGGTCGTTGTAGTGTATCTCGTCCATATAGGCTATCTCGAAGCGGGTGATTGCATGCGAGTCGTAAAACTCGACGTCACGGTCGTTGAGCAAGGCCTCGATATATCGGCACGAGTTGACATGACGGTTGAAATCGATGTCGCAGTAGCTGAAACGGTGTGACCTCACGAGGTCGGGGGCTGTGACCGTGGGTATCTTGCTTCCACGAGCTATGGGACAGGGCTCGGCTACAAGGGGAGCATGTGCCATAATGTCGGTCATGTCGCCGCCGCGACGGCTCTCGAGGTCGATGGCTATCCACACCGTGCGGGCATATCCGAGGGGATTGCCGTCGCCATCGGTAATGCTGAAACAGCGCTCGGTAAAGTGGCGGTTTATCGACTCTACCCACGTGTTGAGACTATAATAGCTGTTGATCGACGGGAAGGCTTTCATCTCGAGGGTGAGTCGTGACAGTACCCACGCGAGTGAATTCACGCGCAGGTCGGCCGGACCGACGCCAAGCTGCGTGGCATGGTCGGTGGCAATCTCTATGAGCCGCTGTACGAGCAACGGTAATGATATCCGGCGCTGGGCGTTACACTCGCTTGCGTTCAGATAGTGACGGGTGTGAAGAATTTCGTTCATTTCAGGTCTTTTTCACGCTCGGCAAGCAGGGCTGTCACATATTCCACGGGATCCTTGGTAATGGTGACACGGCCGCTGCGTGCAAACTGGCGTATATCGTATCGTTTTAACGCTTCGAACAGCGATTCGGTTTCGTCACGATGGCCTGTTTTTTCTATTACGGTATAAACGGGGGTTATTTCGAGTATGCGAGCCGAGTGCTTGCGTATGATCCACTCGAGATGCTTTTCTTCGAGCAACTTTTCGGTAGGCACTTTATATAGAGCCACTTCCTGATACACGATATCCTCGTCGCAATACAGGAAAGCTTTGATAACGTCGATACGTTTCTCGATCTGCCTCACGACCTTGTCCATAGTGTCGCGGTCGCTGTGGCAGGTTATGGTGAATTTGCTCACACCGGGTATAGAGCAGGCGCTCGCGGTGATGCTCTCGATGTTGATACAGCGGCGGGTGTATATCGCGGTTACCTGATTGAGCACACCTACGGCGTTCTCGGCAAACGCCGACATAGTAAACAGCTGTTTGTCTTTATTGTCGCTCATAAAATCAGAGGGTAAACTTGGTGTTCAAATCAATCAAAATGTCATCGACGGCTTTTCCCGGGGCTATCATGGGGAATATCATGTCGGTGGCATCGATATTGACATTAATAATATAGCTGCCTTTGTGGCTTACCATACGGTCGATGGCAGCAGGGAGCTCATCGCGGCCGGCTACGTTCTCGCCATCGATGCCATAGGCGGCGGCGATAGCCACAAAGTCGGGGTTGAGCATGGGGGTCTGAGAGAAGCGGTTGTTGAAGAACATCGCCTGCCACTGGCGCACGTTGCCAAGGAAGTTGTTGTTGAGCAACACTATCTTTACATTAACGCCATATTGCATGATGGTTCCAAGCTCCTGAAGTGTCATCTGCAGGCCTCCGTCGCCCACAAACAGCACGACATCGCGGCCCGGCTCACCCATCTTGGCACCGATAGCTGCCGGCAGGCCGAAGCCCATCGTGCCCAGGCCACCCGATGTCACCATGCTGCGCGGCTCGGTGTAGCGGCTATAGCGGGCGGCAAACATCTGGTTCTGACCCACATCGGTTACCACAATGGCTTTATCGCCGAAAGCCTTGGACACGCAGCTCACCACCTCGCCCATCTTGAGAAGTCCCTTGCCGGGTTTTACTTCGGGGTCTATAACGACCTTCTTCTCCACCTCGTCGCAGCGGTCAAACTCGGCGAGCCACTCGTCATGCCGCGCCTCGTCGACCATGGGGACGAGCGCCTCGAGCACCTCGCGTGCATCGCCGTGGATGAAGCACTCGGTCTTTATATTCTTGTTGTCCTCGCTCGGGTCGATGTCGATGTGTATGACCCGTGCATTGGGAGCGTATTCGCTCACGAGTCCGGCCACGCGGTCGTCAAAGCGCAGGCCCACGCCTATGATGACGTCGGCCCGGTTGGTCATATAGTTGGGAGCAACATTGCCATGCATGCCGAGCATGCCGCGATACAGCGGGTGATCGCTCGACATGGCCGACAGGCCAAGCAGAGTCGCAGCCACCGGCGAACCGGTCTTCTCGGCCAGAGCTTTCAGGGCATCTTCGGCACCGGCTATCGAAACGCCATGGCCGGCCATGATAATGGGGCGACGGGCCTCGTTGATAATGGCCGCTGCGGCTTCGAGCTTTGAAGCAGGCAATGCCGGACAAGGATTGTAGCTGCGTATATAGTCACACTTTTTATAACCGCGCCATGTCATCATTCCCACCTGGGCATCCTTGGCAACATCAAGAACCACAGGACCGGGGCGACCTGTCGAGGCAATATAAAAAGCTCGCGCTACCATTGCCGGGATATCCTCGGGTCGGCGTATCTGGCATGCCCACTTGGTGATGGGCAACGTAATGGCTACGACATCGGTTTCCTGAAAAGCCTCGCTGCCGAGCATCCCCGAGGCTACCTGTCCGGTTATCACAACCATGGGGGTAGAATCCATCAAAGCATCCGACAGGCCCGTGATTATATTCGTTGCACCGGGGCCCGAGGTCACGATTACGACACCGGGGCGGCGTGTTACCCGGGCATATCCCTCGGCAGCATGCGATGCACCCTGCTCATGCCTCACCAGCACGTGTTTAAGCTCGTCCTGGCAGTCATACAGGGCGTCGTACACAGGCATGATTGCTCCGCCGGGATAACCAAACACGAGGTCAACTCCCTCGGCTATAAGCGATTTTATGAGAGCCTGAGCTCCCGTTATCTGTTGACTGTTGCTCATAAGTATTTAGTTGATATATGGGGGGGGGACGCGGCATGCCGCGCGTAGATCATTATTCAGTTTAAATTCTCAACTTTCAATTCAAAGTCTCACTCCACCCTTGTCGGCCGATGCCACTCCGGCGGCGTAAGCTTTCAGCGCCTTGGATATGTAACGGTCGCGGCCATGGGGTGTGTATGCGGCTTCTCCGCGAGAAAGCTCAGCCTGACGGCGGTGCTCGAGCTCATCGTCATCGATGACGACATCGATTGAACGCGCGGGGATATCGATTGAAATAATGTCGCCGTCTTTCACCAGAGCTATCGGACCACCGGCAGCAGCCTCGGGCGACACATGGCCTATCGACAGCCCCGATGTGCCGCCTGAGAAACGGCCGTCGGTAATGAGCGCGCATTCCTTACCCAGATGGCGCGCTTTGAGGTAGCTCGTGGGGTAAAGCATTTCCTGCATGCCTGGGCCACCCTTCGGGCCCTCGTAGGTTATTATCACGACATCGCCGGCCTTGACCGTGCCATTGAGAATACCCTCTACGGCAGCCTCCTGCGACTCAAACACACGCGCAGTGCCCTTGAAACAAAATATCGATTCATCGACACCGGCCGTTTTTACCACACAACCGTCGGGAGCGATATTTCCGCGAAGCACAGCTATACCGCCATCCTTGACGTATGCGTGCTCAACGTCGCGTATGCAACCCTTGGCGCGGTCGGTATCGAGTTCCGAGTAATAGCTCATCTGGCTGCCAAGCTTGATATTGCGCTTCATGCCGGGGGCCGAACGCCATAACTCGTCGGCACGATCATCGAAGCGCTTGCCACCAATGGCCCAGCGATCGATAGCCTCGCCCAGCGTCATGCGGTCGACACGTTTTACTGCCGTATCGACAAGACCGGCATCGGCAAGCTGTTTCATTATCGACATGATACCGCCGGCACGGTTTACATCCTCAATATGATAATGTGAATTGGGAGCCACCTTGCACAGAACGGGAGTGCGGCGCGACAGCATGTCGATATCCTCAAGAGTGAAATCGGCCTCGGCCTCGTGAGCGATGGCAAGCAAGTGAAGCACCGTATTGGTAGACCCGCCCATGGCAATATCAAGCGTCATGGCATTGAGCATAGCCTCGCGGGTAGCGATAGAACGCGGGAGTACGCTGTCATCACCGTCACGGTAATAAGCGTATGTGTTCTCCACAATACGGCGGGCAGCCTCCTTGAACAGCTCGCGGCGGTTAACGTGAGTAGCCACCACAGTACCGTTGCCGGGAAGTGCCAGGCCAATAGCCTCGTTGAGCGAGTTCATCGAGTTGGCGGTAAACATGCCCGAGCATGAACCGCAGGTGGGACACCCCTCGCGCTCGAGACGCTCCACGACATCGTCGGCCACAGTCTCGTCGGCACTCTCGACCATGATATCGATGAGGTCGACAGCACGACCGTCGACATGACCGGCCTCCATGGGACCGCCCGAAACAAATATGGCAGGAATATTAAGCCTCATGGCCGCAATAAGCATTCCGGGAGTCACCTTGTCACAATTGGATATGCACACCATGGCATCGGCCTTGTGAGCATTGACCATATACTCGACACTGTCGGCGATAAGTTCGCGCGACGGCAGGGAATACAGCATGCCGTCGTGACCCATGGCGATGCCGTCATCGATGGCGATAGTATTGAATTCGGCGGCAAAACAGCCAAGTTTCTCGATCTCGCGCTTCACCTCCTGTCCAATCTCGTGCAGGTGGGTGTGGCCCGGGACAAACTGAGTAAAAGAATTGACTATAGCGATCACAGGTTTGCCTATCTGCTCCTCGGTCATACCGTTGGCACGCCAAAGCGCACGCGCGCCCGCCATGCGGCGACCGCCGGTCGACTGCGAACTTCTCAAATTATGTTTCATGTTGTAAAACATTGTTATGTGTCATATTTTGGCAAAGTTAGCGTGATTTCCCCGAAAAAGCAAAAATCTTTAAAAAAAACACCGCAAAACTGCACAAATTTATCACAAAACCCCACCATTGTGCAACATTCCGGTACAATAGCAGGTTTTATCACAGCTATGTTTGAAATTCTGTGGCAAAGTGATTAACTTTGCACAAAATATGCTCTAAAAAATGCAATTCGAACTTCAAGCTACCGATACCAACTCTAAAGCGCGTGCCGGCGTCATTACTACCGATCATGGTAAGATCGAGACGCCGATATTCATGCCGGTGGGTACGTTAGGGTCGGTCAAAGGCGTGCACTTTCACGAGTTGCGCGACGATATAAAGGCCCAGATCATTTTGGGAAACACATACCATCTCTACCTTCGCCCGGGTATCGACACTCTCGAGCGTGCCGGTGGTCTGCACAAATTCAACGGCTGGGAGCGCCCTATACTCACCGACAGCGGCGGTTTCCAGGTGTTTTCTCTTTCGGCTATCCGTAAACTCACCGAGGAGGGTGCGTGGTTCCGTTCTCACATAGATGGTTCGAAACACTTGTTTACTCCCGAGGGGGTCGTTGACATTCAACGCTCTATCGGTGCCGACATCATGATGGCGCTCGACGAGTGCACTCCCGGCACTGCCGACCGTCAATATGCCCGCAAGTCGCTCGACCTCACCATGCGCTGGCTCGACCGAGGCTGGAAACACTTTCGCGAGACCGAGGGCAAGTATGGTTACAGCCAGGCTTATTTCCCTATTGTACAAGGTTGTACATATCCCGACCTGCGCCGTGAGGCGGCTGAGCGTGTTGCCGAACTCGGTGCAGACGGCAATGCTATCGGCGGACTCGCCGTGGGTGAACCTGCCGAGGTGATGTACGACATGATCGAGGTTGTCAACGAGGTCCTGCCTGCCGACCGTCCCCGCTACCTCATGGGAGTAGGTACGCCGGCCAACATTCTTGAGGCCATAGAACGTGGTGTCGACATGATGGACTGTGTGATGCCCACCCGCAACGGCCGCAACGGGATGCTGTTCACCGCCAACGGTATCATGAACATGCGCAACAAGAAGTGGGCCGACGATTTCTCGCCCATTCAGGAGGATGGCCCGAGCTACGTTGACCGTGTTTACACCAAGGCCTACCTCCGCCACCTGTTCATCTCACAGGAGCTCCTGGCGCTGCAGATTGCGTCAATCCACAATCTTGCTTTCTACCTGTGGCTCGTGGGCGAGGCGCGTCGTCACATTCTGGCCGGCGACTTCTCGACATGGAAACCCATGATGATTGAACGTGTAACCCGTCGCCTGTAATACCGCCAGTCATGAAGTTCAAGTCACCCATCAAGATTCTCGACTGGTACATCATACGCAAGTTCCTCGGTACCTATGTCTTCGCCATTATCCTTATTCTGGCGATCACGATTATGTTTGACATCAACGAGAAGCTCGATGCATTCATGAAGGCGCCGCTCAAGGCTACGATTTTCGATTATTTCCTTAACTTCCTCCCCTACTTCGCCAATCAGTTCAGCCCGCTGTTCACGTTCATCGCGGTAATTTTCTTTACATCCAAGATGGCCGATAACAGCGAGATAATAGCGATATTGTCGTCGGGCGTAAGCTTCCACAGGCTGCTGCGTCCCTACATGATATCGGCGGCGGTGATTGCGGCGGCATCCTACGTGCTGTCGGCCTACATAATACCGCCGGCCAACATAGAGCGACTCAATTACACCAATACCTACGTAAAGAATAAGCGAGTCGACTATGGCAGCAACATCATGCTGCAGGTCGACAAGGGTGAGATTGCCTACATGAGCCGCTTTGACAACACGACGAAGACCGGCATCAAATTCTCGCTTGAGAAATTCGAGGACAAGCAGCTTGTATCGCGCCTCACGGCCCAGACAATCAAGTGGGACACACTCTACCAGTGGCGTGTGCAGAACTACATGATACGCGACTTCCGCGACAACCGCGAGTATATAACCTCAGGCTATTCGCTCGACACCATCATACCGTTCGAGCCACGCGATTTTCTCATCTCCAAGAACGACCATGAGACACTCACCTCGCCCCAGCTACGCGAGTACATCAAGCGTCAGAAAGAGCGCGGTGTTGCCAATATCAAGTCGTTTGAGATCGAGAACGAGCGACGCTATGCCATGTGTGCCGCCGCGTTCATCCTCACGGTGATAGGCATGTCGCTGTCATCGCGAAAGGTGAAGGGGGGAATGGGTATTAATATCGGTATAGGCCTGGTGCTGAGTTTCAGCTACATCCTCTTCACCACCGTCACATCTACATTTGCGGTATCGGGTCTCACGTCGCCCACAGTAGCGATGTGGATTCCCAACTTCATCTACATGATAATCGCCATCGTGCTATATAAGAAAGCCGCAAGATAAAAAAATCAGGAATCATCCAAATATGTTGAGACCCGGGACACATCTGCGTTCCGGGTCTTAAAATACGATGTTATACATCAGTCCTTGCCACGCATTTTGTCGGCGAGGTTGTCGGCGGCGTCGGCTGTCTTTTCAAGCACCGAAGCTGTGGCCGACTTGATTTTGTCGCCTACCGAGTGCAGGAAGTCGCCCGAGTTCTCTTTGGCATCGGCCAGTTTCTCTTTGGCGGCATCGGTGGCATCCGACATTTTTTCCTTAGCGCTGGCAGCTACGTCTGATATCTTATCTTTAGCATTCTCATAGGCCTTGACTGTGGCTTCCTTCGAAGCCGCATACTGGTGTTTCAACGACTCGGCGGTAGCCTGAGCCGATAGTTTGGCCGCTCCGGTTGCGATGCCGGCATAATCGTCGGCCAAATCCTGGTTGATGTTTGACATAGTAGTACGGAATTAATATGGTTATAAAGTTCTCTAAATACTACATTATAACAAGCGCGGCAAAACCATTGTTCGGAAAAATAACGAGGGACACGCCTCATAGGCGCGTCCCTATATATTATAATGTATGTGTCTATCGTGGCTTAAGGCTCGAGACTCATCTCGTCAAAGCCCTCAAACTCGTCGTCGTTATAACCGTCGCTACCGTAGAAGTCCTCGTCGAGATCCTCGGCGGCTGCTGCAGCGGCAGCTGCAGCCTTGGCATCGGTGGCTGCGTCAAACTCGTCCATGTCGACAGTCTGCGACGGTGCTGTGCCGCGAGACAATGTGCACAATGGGTCTTTGAGGCTCTTGCCGGTAATCATCTCCTTCATCTCGATGTAGAAAGAGCGGTCGGTCATGTAGTCGAACGTGAACATCAGTCGCTGACCCTCGTCCTCGATGAAATCGCTGAGGATCGACTCGTCCATGAGATAAACATCCTGGTCAGAGTCCGAGCCCATGTCCTCGAGTGTGATCTCACGCTCCTTTTCCCAGTTGTTGTCACACATGAAGAATGACGACATCTGATTTTTGTCATACCCGACGCTTTCACAAATGATGTTCTTCAGGTCAAGGAACGTCATGTCGGCGTCAATCTGAATCTCACGTCTGAAGTTATCAACTTCGTCCGAAACAATGCGAAAATTAAATACCATATATCGATTAGTTTTATACTTGTTATTTATCCTACGATACGACGCCATGACGCGCATCACAGTTTACAGCTGCGAATATATATCAAAATTCCCGTTTATGACACACATATCACGATTTTTTTGAAAATTTATTTTTTGGCGGCCTGCGAGTGGAGAAAATCGGCATGCAGGGCGGCCTTTCGATGGGCCATTTTAATATTTTTTTTGAAAATATAATACCGTCATTTTGTAAAAACTATATTAAATGGCTATATTTGCAGTTGAATGTTAAAAAAATTAAGAACATTTCATTACTTACCTAATCCAATCAGTTCCACAAAATAGCTCTCTCGTCATGAAGAAACTATCATCACTGCTATGTGCCGCCGCTATAACATTCAGCGCTATGGCCCAGAAAGAAATAAAAATAGGAATAATAGGGCTCGACACTTCCCACTCGACCGCTTTCACCGAACTGCTCAACGGCGATGACAAAAGCGACCCTTACGTGCGCGACTTTGAAGTCGTTGCCGCTTATCCCTACGGCTCGCGTACGATCGAGTCGAGCTACAACCGCATCCCCGGCTACATCGAAGAGGTAAAAAAGCATGGCGTGAAAATCACCAACTCCATTACCGAGCTCCTCGACATGGTCGACTGCGTACTTCTCGAGACCAATGACGGCCGCCTGCACCTCGAGCAGGCCGAGGAAGTATTCAAATCGGGCAAAATATGCTACATCGACAAGCCTCTCGGCGCCACACTCGGCCAAGCCATGGCAATATACGACGTGGCCAAGGAGTACGACGCTCCTATTTTCTCATCGTCGGCACTGCGTTTTTCGCCTGTCAATGTCGAGTTGCGCGAGGGCAAGCATGGCCCCATTCTCGGAGCCGACTGCTACTCGCCCCACAAGGTTGAGCCCACACACCCCGACTTTGGTTTCTACGGCATCCACGGCATCGAAACCCTTTACACTCTCATGGGTCCCGGCTGTGTCGAGGTTAACCGCATGAGCTCTCCCGACCAGGCCGATGTAGTTGTAGGCAAATGGGCCGACGGACGCATAGGCACATTCCGCGGTATCGTGAGCGGCCCCGCTATTTACGGTGGAACAGCTTTCACCCCCGACGGAGCTGTACAGGCCGGAGGATATGCCGGTTATAAAGTGCTTTTAAACGAGATACTTGACTATTTCAAAACCGGCAAAGCGCCCGTCACACCCGAGGAAACCATCGAGATTTTCGCCTTCATGAAGGCTTCAAACATGAGCCGTGAACGCAACGGCGCCATCGTCACCCTTGACGAAGCCCGTGCCGAAGGTCGCCGTGAAGCCGATGAACTACTTGCCAAAAGAGCAGCAAAATGAAAAAATCATTGATTTTAGGTAGCGCCGCTCTTATCGCCATGGCTGCGTGTAAAAGTTCGACCGACGCCCCCGCCGGCCAAGACCACCGTCTTGCCGTTGTCAACCCGGGGCACTTCCATGCGGCACTTGTGACCAAATCGCCACTCGCCAACATGTGCGATACTATCGACGTCTTTGCCCCGGAAGGTCCGGAACTCGAACAGTACAAGGGTTTTATCGAGTCATATAACAATCGCGAGGATAATCCTACCGCGTGGGTGCTCGACATCGAGACAGGCGACGACTTCATGTCGGCTTTCACCGCCGACAAGGAATCGGACATAGTAGTTCTTGCCGGCAACAACCGCGACAAGACCGATTATATCCTCGCGGCGACAGAGAGCGGCAAAAACGTCCTGGCCGACAAGCCTATGGCCATCGACCGTCACGGTTTCGACAAGCTGGCCCGGGCCTATAGCCGTGCCGAGGTCGACAGTCTCGTAATCTACGAGCTCATGACCGAGCGTTATGACACCCTGAACATTCTCACCCGCGAGATAATCAATAACCCCGACTTTTTCGGCTCGCTGATTACCGAAGATGGCATCCCGGCCGTGACCATGAAGAGCGTTCACCATTTCTACAAAGAAGTGTCGGGCTCGCCACTCACTCGCCCAGCATGGTACTATGACGTTCTGCAGCAGGGCGAAGGCATCGCCGATGTCACGACCCACCTCATCGACCTTATCATGTGGCAATGTTTCCCCGACAAAGCCATCGAATATAAAACCGATGTCGAGATAGTCGACGCCGCCCACACTGCGACGGTAATCACTCCCGAGCAGTTCAAGCAGTCGACCGGACAGGATATCTCAGAGCCCATCGAAGTCTACTCCAACGGTTACATCCTTGCCCGCATCAACGGCATCCTCGTTCGGCTTGAAGTCCAGTGGGACTTCCAGGCGCCCGAGGGTAGCGGCGATACTTTCGCTGCCACTTACCGCGGGACGAAAGGACTGGTCGAGATCAGGCAGAATGAATCGACCGATTTCGTTAAGCAGCTGTCGGTAGTCGACCTGCAGGGCAACCGCGAACTCATCGACATACCCGCTGAGGCCCGCCTTGGACACGAGGAGCACTTTAACCGCGTTACCGAGTCGTTCCTCCGTTACCTCGATGGAGCGCCTATGCCTGAGTGGGAATCGGCCAACACACTTGCCAAATATTTCATAACGACCGGAGCTGTCGAGATAGCACGGTCAAAATCCGAAAAGCAGCGATAACACGTTGACAACCGGTACTACATATTATCCCGAAAACAAAATGCTTCACGCCGCCGCAGACGGTGTGATGGGCACGCGTCTTGACGCCGTCATGCTCGGGATAACCGAAGACAACGGTTCAGAAATATGGACCCGTTGCCTGCAACAAGTCAGAGACATAGAGCAAGAGTGCTCTAAGTTTATCGCAACAAGCTATACTACAGCCATCAACCGCGCCGAGCCGCTGTCGATGGTGCAGGTATCCGACCTGTATGCCGACATGCTTCGACTGGCGCATCGTTACCGGAGCCTCACTAACGGAGCATTCGACATAACGCTCGGCCAAGGCAGCGAAATATCTTTTGCCGCCGACGGGCAGCTCATCATACCCTCCACGGGGCTGAATGTCGACTTCGGGGGAATGGCCAAAGGCTATGCCCTTGAACACGTGATGGATATACTGAGAAACGCCGGAATCAGCAATGCCTTCGTCAACTTCGGGGGCTCGTCGATAGCGGCAATCGGCACCCATCCCGCCGGCGACGGCTGGCAGGTTGCAATAAGCGACCCTTACACAGGCCGCAACCTGCACACGGTGACACTCCGCGACAGCTCGCTGTCTACATCGGGCAACACGCCCCACTATAACGGACACATTGTCAACCCGTTCACCGGCCGTGCAGTTACCGGCAACCGACTGAGCGCCGTTGTCGCGCGGTCGGCCTGTGATGCCGAGGTGCTGAGCACCGCCTGGCTTGTGACCGACAGGCAGCAGAGAGCCGGGATACTAAAGAACTTTAATGACGTAACAGAAGAATTTGTATATAACTAATGAGTAATATCGAACATAACGACGGCCGCCGCTCGTTCATGCGCACCCTCGGCATGATGGCCGGAGGCGCCGCACTGCTCTCCACAGCACCGTGGCTCGCCTCATGCACCGGCGAGAAGCAGGCGGCCATAGCCGGCCAGCAGGCCCGCATCGCACTCATAGGAACAGGATCGCGCGGCCAATACCACCTGCACAATCTCAAATTCATTCCCCACGCCCGCGTCGTGGCGCTTTGCGACATATATCAGCCACACCTTGACGAGGCACACGCTCTCTTCCCCGAGGCCAAGACCTATACCGACTACCGCAAGATGCTCGAAGACCCCGAGATCGACGGAGTCATCATCTCAACCCCCCTCGGCACACATGCCCGCCTTACACTCGACTCGCTCGACGCCGGCAAGCACGTGTTCTGCGAGAAAGCCATGGCCCTGACTCTTGATGAGTGCAAGGAGGTCTACGACAAGTACAACTCTTGCGATAACGTTCTGTACTACTGCATGCAGCGCATGTATGACGAGAAATATGTGCGGGGCGTCAAGATGATCAACGACGGCCTCATAGGCGATGTCGTGGGGATGCGTTGCTACTGGTTCCGCAATGCCGACTGGCGCCGTGAATGCCCCGACCCCGCGTTTGAGCGTCTCATCAACTGGCGCCTATACCGCGAGACATCGGGAGGCCTTATGACCGAACTCGCCAGCCACCAGCTCGAAGTTTGCAGCTGGGTAACAGGCAAGATGCCATCCAAGATCATGGGCATGGGCGACATAATCCACTGGAAACAGGATGCCCGCGAAGTCTACGACACAGTCAACGTGGTCTACAAATACAGCGACGGACGCACCATAAGCTACGAATCGCTCATATCCAACAAGTTCAACGGCATGGAAGACCAGATTCTCGGCTCGAAAGGCACGATGAACCTTGCCACCGGCCTTTACTATCTCGAGAACGACGACACCCGCTCGGGTATAAAGCAATTATTGAGCTCGGTACAGGAAAGCGTGTTCAGCGCCATACCTGCAGCCGGACCAAGTTGGCGCCCAGAGACTGCCGACGCTTACGTGCCTCACTCGATACTCGAAGGGGTGACCCACGTAAACCACGGCCAGAGCACCGTAGGTGTCGACCACGACGGCTCGGAGGATATCCTCTCGGCATTCTGCCAGTCGTGCATTACCGGCGAGCGAGCTGTCAACGTTGTAGAAGAAGCCTACAGCGCCACAGCCCTGTGCCTACTCGGTAACCTCGCGATGGAAACCGGCACCACGATCGACTTCCCCGAGGAATATAAGATACGCTATATGAAATTCTAACCACCGGCCACAGCAATGAAAGACATTATCATAAAAGGAACCACCCTGCGCCGCGAACTACTCTGGCTACTGGCCTGCTTCGTAGCGGCATTCCTTGTCAACACCTACGCCGTGGTCCACTTCGACCGTCCGGCGGTAGAACTGTTCAGCCAGCTCGGCTTTGTAGTCGTCATTACGGCATGTTTCTATATCGTCCTGGCGATTGTGCGCATCCTGCTGATGCTCATATCGATCCCATTCCGTAAAAAACAGAAAAAAATAATCAATCAATAACACTTTAACTCTCAAACTCCATGTCTTCACGTAGAGAATTCCTGCGCAAGGCTTTCGCCTCAGCCGCAACACTTGCCGCCGCCGGCATTATCCCGGGCGGATTCATGGCCTCGGCCGCATCGTCAAAACGCACCATCGGCGCCAACGACCGCATTCGCGTAGGCGTTATCGGTGTCAACTCGCGTGGCCGTGCCCTCGCTCAAGGTTTCGCCCGCATGCCCCTGTGCGACGTAACCTATCTGTGTGATGTCGACGCCAAAGCCCTCGAGCGCTCACAGGCCGATATCAAGAATATTACAGGCACAACACCCAAGGGTGAGCGCGACATGCGCCGCGTGTTCGAGTCGCCTGATGTTGACGCTATCGTCATCGCCCTCCCCGACCACTGGCATGCACCCGCTGCAATAATGGCAATGCAGGCCGGCAAGCACGTTTACCTCGAAAAACCCACCAGCCACAACCCGGCCGAGAACGACCTCCTCGTTCGCGCCGCAGCCAAGTACGGCACAGTCGTTCAGGTAGGCAACCAGCGCCGCTCATGGCCCAACGTCATCGCAGCAATCGACGAGATAAAGAACGGTACCATCGGCGACGTACACTATGCTAAGTCGTGGTATGTCAACAACCGCCCCTCTATCGGTGTGGGCAAAGTCGTTCCCGTACCCGAACACCTCGACTGGGACCTCTGGCAGGGCCCGGCACCTCGCGTTGCCGACTTCAAGGACAACTTCCTGCACTATAACTGGCACTGGTTCTGGCACTGGGGCACAGGCGAGGCGCTTAACAACGGCACCCACTTTGTCGACATCCTGCGCTGGGGCCTCGGAGTGGAATATCCCACGATGGTAAGCTCGGTAGGCGGACGCTTCAACCACACCCACGACGATTGGGAAACACCCGACACCCAGATGATGACATTCCAGTTCGGCGACAAAGCCACCTGCTCCTGGGAAGGCCGCAGCTGCAACAGCACCCCCGTCGACGGCTCGGGCGTAGGCACCGCTTTCTACGGCGACAAAGGCACCGTGTTCATCACCGGCGGTAATGAATACCGCATCACCGACATGACCGGCAAGGTTATCAAAGACGTCAAGAGCGAACTCGGATTCCAGGAAGGCAACCTGCTCAATCCCAGCGAGAACCTCGACACGATACACTTCGCCAACTGGTTTGATGCCATACGCACCGGCGCCAAACTCAACTCGGGCCTCGTTGACGCCTGCATAAGCACACAGCTCGTACAGCTCGGCAATATCTCGCAGCGCGTAGGACGCTCGCTCAACATCGACCCCACCACCGGACGAATTCTCGGCGACCCCGAGGCCATGAAGCTTTACGGCCGCGACTACGAGCCCGGCTGGGAGCCCAAGGTATAAGACCGTCTAACCTCATAAAAAATATAATGGCACTGAACTTTCAGTGCCATTTATTTTTTGTAATTTTGCACCCGATTTTAACGGTTTCTAAGTACATATAGCTGTGAATAAAGGATTGTTAGCCCTCGCTATGGGCACGTTTGCACTCGGCATAGCCGAGTTTGTCATGATGGGTATTCTCGGTGAACTGTCGGCCGACCTTAATATCTCCGTAGCCCATGCCGGCGGACTTATAACCGCCTACGCCACGGGTGTGTGCTGTGGCGCCCCCTGCCTGCTGTTCGCCCGCCGTCAGCCACTCAAACGCCTCATGCTCATCATGGCCGCCATCATACTTATAGGCAACACCCTCATGGCCGTAGCCCCCAACTACAACATGATGTGGGCCGCACGCTTCATCTCAGGCCTGCCCCACGGAGCCTACTTCGGAGTCGGCGCCATCGTAGCCCGCCGCTTGGCCTCACCCGGCCGCGAAGCCGGAGCGGTAGCATTCATGATAGCTGGCATGACGATTGCCACCCTTGCCGGAGTACCACTCGCCACATTCATAACCAACGTCGTCTCGTGGCGCGTAACATTCGCGCTCGTAGCCCTGTCGGCTCTCGCCACGCTCATTGCCATCAGAGTGTGGGTACCGCAGGTAAAAGGCCTGCAGGACCTCGGCTTTTGGGGACAGTTCAAATTCCTCAGCACCCTCGCCCCCTGGCTCATATTCGGCGGCGTACTGTTCGGACAAATCGGAATGTACTGCTGGTACAGCTACATCGACCCACAGATGGTACATGTAGCCGGATTCACCACAGCCGACATGTCGTGGATCATGATACTCGCCGGCTTCGGCATGTTCCTGGGCAACCTCGTGTGCGGACGCCTCGGCGACCACTATAAGCCATCAATTGTCGCCTCCACCGTACAGGCGCTTGGCGTCATTGTCCTCATAGCCTTTTATATCCTCGCCGACCACCGCATAGCGGCACTCCTGCTCATGATTCTCGGCACGGCAATACTCTTCGGCCCCGGCAGCCCCCTGCAATCATCAATCGTAGGCTACGCCCGCGGAGGCGAAATGCTCGGAGCCGCACTCATCCAGATAGCCTACAACGCCGGCAACGCCATCGCCGCCCGCCTTGGCGGCCAAGTCATCGACCACGGCTACGGCTACACCGCCCCCGCCCTCGTAGGCATCCCCCTCATCCTCATCGGCTGCACCCTCCTCCTCATCCTCTACCGCCGCTACGAGCGGTCAAAAGCCTAATATTAAACTTTTGTTAAGGTTTTGTGTTTAATTTGCATGGGGGTGGCTTTCTACGTAATTTTGCTGCTCATAATCAAAAGTTTCAACACTAACGGTTCATTGTACAATGGCTTCATCTAATTCTCAATACACGGGGCTTTCGTCTTCTCAGGTGGCTGAGAGCCGGGCTGCGCATGGTTCGAATGTTCTCACTCCTGCCCGCCGGGAGTCTCTGTTTGTCAAATTCCTTAAGAAATTTTCCGACCCTCTCATTATTATCCTGCTCGTTGCCGGTGTTCTGGCTATGGGTATTTCCTGTTATGAATACTGGGGACTTGGCGAGGGGCTCAGCGTCTTTTTCGAGCCTATAGGCATCTTCATTGCCATACTGCTTGCAACCGGTCTTGCATTCTACTTTGAATATCGAGCCGACCGTGAATTCAACCTCCTCAACCAGGTCAATGACGATGAGCCGGTACAGGTGATTCGCGACGGGAAGCCTACCGAGGTGCCGCGCCGCGATATTGTAGTGGGCGATGTTGTCATCCTCACTACGGGCAACGAAATACCGGCCGATGGAGAGCTACTTGAAGCCACGTCGCTTAATGTCGACGAATCGACTCTCACGGGCGAACCTATCGCGGTAAAGAGTACCGACCCGGCCCAGTTTGACCCCGACGCAACGTTCCCCACCGACCACGTGCTGCGCGGAACCAAAGTTATGGAGGGACACGGCATAATGCGTGTGACAGCCGTTGGCGATGCTACCGAGAACGGTAAGGTTTTTGAAGCGGCACAGATCGATGACAGCGTTAAAACGCCTCTCGACGAGCAGCTCACACGCCTGAGCGGTCTGATAAGCAAAATATCATATACGATTGCCGCGTTGATTATCGTAGGCCGCACAGTGATGTTCTTTGTCAACTTCGACTTCGAATGGGTTCATTTCGTAGCCTACCTTCTTGAAAGCTTCATGGTAGCCGTGGCGCTTATTGTGGTGTCGGTACCCGAGGGCCTGCCTATGGCCGTAACTCTGTCGCTTGCCTACTCGATGCGCCGCATGCTCAAGACCAACAACCTCGTGCGCAAACTGCACGCATGCGAGACAATGGGCGCTACGACCGTGATTTGCACCGATAAGACCGGAACACTGACACAGAACCGCATGCAGGTCTACAAGACCAATTTCTACGGTAATCCGTCGGACGATGTCATAGACCTCGGTATCGCGGCCAACTCCACAGCCCAGCTTGACATTACCGGAGCCGAGCCTAAGGTTCTCGGCAACCCTACCGAAGGTGCTCTGATACTGTGGATGCGCCAGCGTGGCGTTGACTATGCAGTCCTGCGCGAGAGTGTCAAAGTGGTTGAGGAACTGCCTTTCACTACCGAGCGCAAATACATGGCAACCGTTGTCGAGAATAGCAATGGCGAACGCCTGCTGTTCGTAAAGGGTGCTCCCGAGATCGTGTTCGGCCTGTGTGCCAATACACCCGGCGTGACACGAGACGAAATAAACGCCCAACTGCTCGAGTACCAGAATATGGCTATGCGCACACTGGGCTTCGCCTACCAGCGCGTTACGCCCGGCGACGCCACTATCAGCGACAAGGGCGTGATAGCCAAGGATCTCACATTCCTGGGCATAACAGCAATCAGCGACCCCGTGAGAGCCGATGTTCCGGCTGCCGTCAAGGGGGTGCTTGATGCAGGCATAGGTATTAAGATCGTAACCGGCGACACTCCGGGAACCGCCAAAGAGATTGGTCGCCAGATAGGCCTTTGGAACGACGCTACCGACGGTGACCGCAACATAATAACCGGCGTAGAGTTTGCCGAGCTCAGCGACAAAGAGCTTCGCGAACGTGTCGGCGACATGAAAATCATAGCACGCGCCCGTCCGCTCGACAAGAAGCGTCTCGTCGAGGCCCTGCAGGCCAACAACGAGGTTGTGGCAGTGACAGGCGACGGCACCAACGACGCCCCGGCCCTCAAGGCAGCCCATGTGGGACTGTCGATGGGCGACGGCACTTCGGTAGCCAAGGAAGCCAGCGACATCACGATTGTCGACAACTCGTTCACATCGATAGGCCGCGCCGTGATGTGGGGTCGCTCGCTGTACCAGAACATCCAGCGCTTCATCCTGTTCCAGATGACCGTTAATGTCGTCGCATGCCTTATCGTACTTTGCGGCGCATTCATGGGTACCGAATCACCTTTGACCGTTACACAGATGCTCTGGGTCAACCTCATCATGGACACCTTTGCCGCCATGGCTCTTGCATCACTCCCGCCCAGCGAGAGCGTGATGCGCGACAAGCCCCGCTCACGTACGGCATTTATAATCACCGGGGCCATGTGGCGCAACCTGTGCAGCGTAGGATTCATATTCTTCATCCTCCTGCTCGGCCTGCTCTATTACTTTCAGCACACCGACCTCACGTCGCTCACTCAGATAGGCAACCTGCCGCTGGGCGAATCTCACGATCTGACTCCCTACGAGCTGTCGCTGTTTTTCACCATCTTTGTATTCCTGCAGTTCTGGAACATGTTCAACGCGCGTGCCTACGCCACAGGCCGTTCGATATTCCGTCTGAGCGAAAGCGGCGGATTCGTCATCATCGCCTTGGGCATCCTCGTCGGGCAGATTGCCATCGTGAGCATAGGCGGACAATTCTTCAGCGTCACCCCGCTCAAGGTTGTAGACTGGTGCATTATTATCGGCAGCACATCGTTGGTACTGTGGGCAGGCGAGTTTGTTCGCCTGTTCAAACGCGACCGATGATCTT
Source organism: uncultured Muribaculaceae bacterium (assembly GCA_947386115.1). Lineage (GTDB taxonomy): Bacteria > Bacteroidota > Bacteroidia > Bacteroidales > Muribaculaceae > JAAVFS01. The sequence goes on along the minus strand of CANDNO010000007.1, from coordinate 2,574 downwards.
ATAATATTTTGCGCCAACTATTGGGCGCGCGAGGAAAATTAACTAACTTTGCAGTGTCGTCGTCGATGACACATGTCTCCGTAGTTCAATGGATAGAATATTGGATTCCGGTTCCAACGATTGGGGTTCGACTCCCCACGGGGATACGACAAACTAACGATTAACAAATGGTATCTGAAACGCCGTGCTGTGATAGCCCGGCGTTTTTCATTTCAATATCCGGGCCTGTGGACCAAAAAAATCGCCCCGCTGACTATATTTACAGCGAGGCGATTAAGTTTATTGCTAATAGGTCGATTATTACCAGATCACAACCTGCTCTGAGGCGGGAAGGTAGAGGGGCTGACCCTCGGTGATACCGAATGCCTCGAAGAAGGGAGTGATGTTGCGCAGCGATACATTTACGCGGTTCTTTGCCAGCGAGTGAACGTCGCTGATGGTGAGGTTACGTATCTCCTCGGGACGCACGTTGTTGGCCCAGATATTGGCATAGTTCATGTAGAACACCTGCATGGGATCATAGCCGTCGATCTTGGCTTCGGGCGATGTAATGTCGACACCTTTCTTCTTCTGAGAATCAAGGAATGCTGTGCGCGAAACACGCAGGCCACCCTGGTCGGCGATATTCTCGCCAAGAGTGTAAGAGCCGTTGGCATGCAGGCCGGGAAGTACCTCGATGGCATCAAACTGGGCGACAAGACCCTTCGAGAGCTCCTCGAATGCCTTGGTATCCTCGGGAGTCCACCAGTTTACCATATTGCCTTCGAGGTCGAAGTTGCGGCCCTGGTCATCAAATCCGTGGGTCATCTCGTGGCCGATAACCACGCCGATACCACCGTAGTTCTCGGCATCACTTGCTTCGGGATCAAAGAAGGGAGCCTGAAGAATACCGGCGGGGAAAACGATCTCGTTGGCCAGAGGATTGTAGTATGCGTTTACAGTCTGAGGTGTCATGCTCCACTCGGTGCGGTCGACGGGCTTGCCCCACTTGGCGTAGGTCTCGGCCTGGTGCCACATCGATGCATTGTGCATGTTCTCGTAGTACGAGAGCTTGGGGTCGATTTCCATCGACGAGTAGTCTTTCCACTTGTCGGGGTAGCCAATCTTGACAGTGAAGGCGTTAAGCTTCTTGATGGCATTGAGCTTTGTGTCATCGCTCATCCATGTGAGGTTGATGATGTGCTTGCCGAGGGCAGTGCGCAGGTTCTCTACGAGTTCGAGCATATACTGCTTAGACGACTCGGGGAAGTAGCGCTCGACATACAGCTCGCCGATAGCCTCGCCGAGAACACCATCGGTAGCGCCGAGCGCGCGTTTCCAGCGCGGACGCTGCTCCTGGGCTCCGCTCAGCACCTTGCTGAATTCGAAAGCCGTGTCGGTGAACTTGTCGCTGAGTTTTCCTTGAGCCTGAGCTACATATTTCCAGAGATAGTAGTCTTTGATCTCACGGTCGGTGAGTTCGGCCATCAGCTTGTTGGCCTGAGCCACAGTCTTGATATCTGTAACGATAACATTCTCGGGAGTAGCTATACCCATAGTCTCGATAAAGAAACGGTCCCAGTTGATGTTGGGATACATCTCTTTGAGCTGATCGATAGTGCGGGGGTTGTACATAGCGGGGATGTTGCGGCTCTCCTCGCGGGTCTTGGTCGAGTCGGCGATGGCAGTCTCGATCTTCATCACGTTCTTAACGATACGCTTGGCATCCTTCTTCGAGTAGCCGGCGTTGATCATCTGCTTCTCGATGAGAGTCTTGTAGGCATCGCGCACCTTCTTGTTGTTCTCGTCGTCGAGCAGGTAATAGTCGCGGTCGCCCATACCTATGCTGCCACCGCTCACATACATGGCATACACATTGGAATTGGCAAGATCCTCCATGGGGCCGGCGCTGAAGAACGGGCTCGAATAGTTGCCGTGCATCCAAAGGAAAAGGTCTTCCATCCCCTCGTGAGGAGTGTTCTCGATCTTGGCAAGATCGGCCTTGATAGGAGCTGCACCCTCGGCATTACGGCGCACAGAGTCCATGGCCTGGCTGTAAATAGTCCACACCTTGTGGGCCACAGAGCCCGGCTCGGGATTGGTCGAACCGAGAGTGGTTACAATCTCCTTCACACGGCGCTCGCTCTCGTCGTTGAGCACGTTGAACTGGCCGTAGCGTGAATACTCGGCTGTGAGAGGATGAGCCTCCTGCCAGCCCTTGTTGACATGAGTGAAGAAATCGGTTCCCGCGGGAGTCGATTTATCAAAATAAGCCGGGTTCAGGCTTTTAAGATGCTCCTGAGCCATACCGGCGCCTGTTGTTGCAATGGCACAAGCCATAGCCAAAATTACTTTTTTCATTAAATTGGGTTATATGTTAACTGGTTGCAAAGTTACAAAAAATGTTTTTATTGCAGCCTGTTGACTCCGTACATATATTCCAATCATAAACTCTTAGCTGCATTTCTTTAATTATTGCGCGCAAAAAAACGTAGACTTTTGTGGACAAATATGGATTTATATACTATCTTTGCACCAAACGGGAGTTTGACAGCAAAGAGCTAAATATTTAATGTAAGAAATTGGCTGTAATAT
>CANDNO010000006.1 GCA_947386115.1 uncultured Muribaculaceae bacterium | reverse complement strand
GCCTTAAAACGCTATAGAATAACTATATACCTTAGTTTGCTGTCAAACTTGGGAATATACAAAGGTATAACAAAAATATTATAAATCATGTTTTAGAGGGCTTTATTGAGAGGATGGTGATGATTGTCGGGCAGATATTAAGCCCTTTTTTAGCATTGCTGTTATATTTTATGTTGTATTCGTATTATTTAGCCATTTTGGTGGTTTTTTAATTATATAAGTCGATTTAAATTGTTTGATATTTATTTTTTGTATATCTTGCAGGAAATTAATAGTCATGCCTTTAAGTCAAATACTTTTAACTGTTTCAAATACCACAGAGGACACTTTGTCTTTTGGAGATATATTAATGGCTATAATCAATTGGGGCTTTATAGTACTTCTCGTTATCTATGGTGTCGGCTTATTTTTAAGTCCTTGGTTGTTTCCACCTGAAGAGTTTAGAGATGATGATGAGTTTTTATAATTTTCTTCACGTTATTTTTTGAATCTCTAAAGCACTGACATAGTTAAATTTGGTATGCCCGGACAAGTTCCTTGGTAGTTAGTCTGCAACGACTTTCATGTAGTGGCGCTCATGTGTTTAACAGGAGAGGCGATAATGGGCCAAGGTATAAAAAAGGAAACTTACTGTGTCAAATATGGTGTATAATTATTGGGAAGGCGGGGGAGGGTGTGGGATTGTTCGATAAAAAAGTGTACCTTTGTAGTTGCTATGGACCTTGAAAACAATACTACACTTCATATCGAACCGGCGTTGTACCTTTTTCCCGTGCCCCTGAGTCAAGGTGGCATCGAGGGGGTGTTGCCTGCTGTGAATGTGGAGCTTGTGAGGCAAGTGAAGCATTTTATTGTTGAGAATGTGCGCTCGGCCAGGCGTTTTCTCAAGCTGTGTGACCGGTCGATAGATATTGACTCGCTCACGTTTTGCGAGCTTAACCGTCACACTGAGGCTTCGGCTGTCCCGTCGATGCTCGAGCCGCTGGCTCGCGGGGAGGCGGTAGGCGTGATATCGGAGGCCGGATGTCCGGCGATTGCCGATCCGGGCGCCGATGTTGTTGCCGTGGCACAAAGGCGTGGTTTCAAGGTGGTTCCGCTCGTGGGTCCGTCGAGTATCCTGATGTCGCTGATGGCGTCGGGGTTCAACGGCCAGTCGTTTGCTTTCAACGGTTATCTGCCCATAGACCGTGACGCTCGCTCGCGGTCGTTCAAGATGATGCAGCAGCGCATAACGTCGGAGCGCCAGACACAGATTTTTATTGAGACTCCTTATCGTAACAACAAGCTTATAGCCGATATCGCTACGTCGCTGCCGGGCAACATGCTACTTTGTGTGGCGAGCGATATAACGAGTGAGCGCCAGTCGATTATCACGCGCACGTGTGCCGACTGGAAGCGGGCGCGCTATGACTACGACAAGACTCCCACTATATTTTTACTGTTCAGTTAATCGTTATGGCACGCCCTAAGAAAAGAACTCTGACTGATTATTCGGCACCGTCGCTGTTTGACAATCTGGAAATGCCGGGATTCAATGTCGATCCGTTGCCTGAGTTACCGGGCATGGAGCGGCATATAAGGGTGGCTAAGGCCGAGCTTGAACGCCGCAGGGAGGCGTCGGTGGCGCCTATGGGCGAGCTGTCGCGCGACGAGCGTGTGCTTTTCATTTCTTTTGGCAGCGGCAGCAGCGGCAACTGCACGTTTGTGGGAACGCGCTCGGAAGGTGTGCTTATCGATGCCGGTATCGATGACCGTAAAATCGAGGCCGAGATGACCCGTAACGGCTTGTCGATGAATGCAATCAAGGGTATCCTGTTGACGCATGACCATGGGGACCACGTGAGATATGCCTACTCCATATTGCGCCGTTTCCGCTACATGGCGCTTTATTGCACGCCGCGGGTGCTTAACGGCATCCTTCGCCGTCATAATGTTTCGCGCCGTATCAAGGATTACCACCATGCCATCTACAAGGAGATTCCGTTTGAGCTGGGCGGTTTCACGATAACGGCCTTTGAGGTAGACCATGACGGCAGCGACAATGCCGGTTACTATATTACCCGCGAGGGATTTGAATTTACCGTGGCTACGGACTTAGGGCATATCGGAGCCCGTGCCGACCATTACATGCGCCGTGCATCATACCTTATGATCGAGAGCAATTATGACCTCGAGATGCTGCGCCACGGCAGGTACCCCGAGTATCTTAAGGCGCGTATTCAGGCCGGGAACGGACATCTTGACAATGCTGTGACGGCGGCTTATGTGGCGTCGATATATCGTCCGGAGCTTAAGTATGTGTTCCTGTGCCATCTGAGCCACGACAACAATACTCCCGACAAGGCTTTGGAGGCCGTGACGGGAGCTTTGGCAGCATGTGGAATCGTGGCCGGCGACGGCAGCAATAGCGCCGAGTCGCTTCAGGCGCCGATACAGGTGATGGCTTTGCCGCGATTCGAGTCGACAGGTATCATCACGTTGCGACTCAAGCAGTGAATACCTTAGATGTTTCTGTTATAATATTCTGATTGTCAATTAACTATCTTGGAAGCTCGGCCTTGTTTTTGCCTTGTTTTTGGAAACATGCCAAAGGCATGTCCCTACGTTTGATACATGACAGGCAAGAGACATACCGGAAGAATCGGGTTGATGTGAACCAGTTATTTTACGGGCGGGTAGTCGACGGTGTAGTGGAGGCCGCGGCTTTCTTTGCGTTCCTTGGCCTGGCGCATGATGAGGTAGCCGACGTTGATGATGTTGCGGAGCTCGCATATCTCGCGTGAGGCTTTCGATTCTTTGAACAGGCGTTCGGTCTCTTCATAGAGTATGTCGAGGCGGTTCCATGCACGGTCAAGGCGCAGGTTGCTGCGCACGATGCCTACGTAGGTTCCCATTATCTGGTTAACTTCTTTGATGCTCTGGGTGATGAGCACCATTTCCTCGGGGTGGCGTGTGCCCTCGTCGTTCCACGCGGGGATGTCGTCGCGGAGCTCATAGTGGGGAGCGTTTTCGATGGCGTGGCGTGCTGCTGCGTCGGCATATACAACGGCCTCGATGAGCGAGTTGGATGCAAGACGGTTGCCGCCGTGCAGGCCTGTGCAAGAGCACTCGCCTACGGCATACAGGCGGTTGATCGATGACTGTGCGTTACCGTCGACTTTGATGCCGCCGCAGAGGTAGTGGGCGGCGGGAGCTACGGGAATGTAGTCTTTTGTTATGTCGATGCCGAGCTCGAGACACTTGCGGTAGATGTTGGGGAAGTGGCGACGGGTCTCCTCGGGGTCTTTATGGGTGACATCGAGGTAAACGTGGTCGTCGCCGTATTGTTTCATCTCGCTGTCGATGGCTCGGGCTACGATGTCTCGGGGTGCGAGTGACAGGCGGGGGTCATATTTGTGCATGAATTCCTCCCCTTTGAGGTTGCGAAGCACGCCTCCGTAGCCGCGCATGGCCTCGGTGATGAGGAACGAGGGGCGGTCGCCGGGGTGGAAGAGGGCCGTGGGGTGGAACTGTATGAATTCCATGTCCTTGACGGTGCCCTTGGCGCGGTAGACCATTGCGATGCCGTCGCCTGTGGCTACGAGGGGATTGGTCGTTGTCTGGTAGACAGCGCCTACGCCGCCGGTAGCCATAAGTGTGACACGCGACAGGAAGGTGTCGACCTCACCGCCGGGTGTGAGCACATAGGCTCCGTAGCAGGTGATGTCGGGGGTGCGGCGGGTAACAATTTTGCCAAGGTGGTGCTGGGTGATTATCTCAATGGCGAAATGGTTTTCAAAGACGTCGATCTCGGGGTGAGACTTGACGGCCTTGATAAGGCTCTGCTGAATCTCGTAGCCGGTATTGTCGGCATGGTGGAGGATGCGGAACTCGGAGTGTCCACCCTCGCGGTGAAGGTCGAAAGTGCCGTCTTCTTTCTTATCGAAGTTGACACCCCACTCTATGAGCTGCCTTATCTGCCCGGGTGCTTCGGTAACGACCTTTGTCACAGCGTCAATGTCGCTGAGGTGGTCGCCTGCAATCATGGTGTCCTCGATGTGCTTGTCGAAGTTGTCGACCTCGAGATTTGTCACCGATGCCACTCCGCCTTGGGCAAGAGCTGTATTGGCCTCGTCGAGAGTGGTTTTACACACCAGGGCCACGCGGCCCTTGCCAGCCACCTTGAGAGCGAAGCTCATACCGGCTATTCCCGACCCTATTACAAGATAATCATATTTACGTGTCATGTTATCAGTCTTTAGTCCTTAAGTAACCCCTGCTTAACGCGAGTTACGTAACTACGCCACAAAATTATAAAACATGGCGGTTAAAAGCAATAATTATTTCGGTCAGTTGCAGAGGCTGTGGGATAAATGTATTTTTATGATTCGTTTATGCAATGGTGTGACACGGTTGTTACAAGATGTAACAACGAATAAAATTCTGTAACAAGAGCTATACATTGCTGTAGCCATTTGCAATTGTTTTCAGAGTTATTTTCATATTTGCATCGTAAAAAGCAAAAGTATTGTCAATGGACTATAACAACACATCATCGCAGGGACACATTCTGGTTGCAAGCAGCGACCACGCCGACTGTGATCTTATCCGTAGCCACTTCGAGAGCTTCGGGTATGTGATCGAGTGTTGCAAGTCGCTTCGCGATGTATATATGACCGACCTCACTCCTTACAGCCTCGTGCTGATGGAGCTTACCGATAATATCGACGAGGGCCTTCACGCCATTGAATCGATAAAGCAAAACAGCAATGCCGGAAATACCGCGGTGCTTGTTTTCTCGGCCTCGAAGCGCAGCGATATTCTTGTTGACGCTCTAAACGCCGGTGCCGACGACTATGTGATAAAGCCGTTCTCGGTGCGCGAACTCTCGGCGAGAGTGCGTGCGGTGCTACGATCGACCCGCAGAGGCTGAGCACTGATATTAACCGACATTTCACGTAAAGACAGATAGGTATATATTTTGACCCAAACACAGGTCTGAATCCTCACAAAAATCAGAGACCCGCAACCTTGGTAGGCCGCGGGTCTATTTTTTCGTTCTTAGATCAAGTTCTATTTCATGACGGCGAGGATGTCGGCCTCGGTGCCGTTGAAGGGGCCCGTGTGGCCGAGCTTGATCGTACACATGGCGGCTGCAAAGCGGCCGGCCTCGACATAGTCGGCTCCGCGGCTACGGCTGTAGAGGTAGCCGGCCATGTAGGTGTCGCCACAGCCGGTGGCATCGACAACGCTGGGTGTGGGGAAAGCCGGTATCTCGTAGAAGCGGCCATTGGCATATATGAGCGAGCCGTGGTCGCCAAGGGTGAGAAGCACTTCCTTGCAGCCCCAGCCGGCAAGCTTTCGGGCAGCCTCGTGAGGGTCTGACGAGCCGGTGAGTGTTTCCATCTCCTTTTCATTGGCTTTGAGTATGTCGATATATTTCAGCGCCTCGGTCTTGTCGGCCCAGTCGATGGCGTGAACCTGCTCTCCGCGCACTTCGCGCAGATAGCCCTGTGCGTCGACCGACACGATGCCGCGTTTAGAGAGCATCTTGATGGCATCGAGCGAGAAGTCGTCGGCCAGCAGTGTGCCCAGGTGGTATATGCGCGCCTGGACGTTGGCGAGATTGTCGACAGTGAAGGGGTCGGCCTTGGCCAGCACACGCTGTGTGCGGTCGTTGAGATTCTCGCCGTACTTGTTCTCGAAGAAAACAGACCGACGGCTCGGAATGACCTCAACGTCGATGCCGAGCGAGCGTATGTCGTCGGCCGCCTTGACCTCGTCGGGACCTACCGATGTTATGAGTTTGAAGCCCGAGTGGTCGAGATGAGAGAGGGCGTGGGCAAAGTAGAATGCTGTTCCGCCCGGCATGTAGGTCTCAAGTGCGGGTGTTATTATCTTGTCGAGAGTGATGTGTCCAATGCAGATTATATCGGTCATTTTGTCGTATGTTTGGAAATATAGATGGCGTAAATAAGGACTACGGCATAGCCAACGGCCGGCACGATGAATGATGTAGACATCGAGGTCATGCCTCCGATCCAGCCCATGAGCGACGTGCCTACGGCACCACCCAGAGGTGTCATCATGAGGAACGACGATGCTATCTTGGTAGAGGAGCCGCAGCCGCTTATCGTTATGGCAAAGATGGTGGGGAACATGATGGCCTCGAAGGCGTAGCACATGAACAGGCCGGCGCGCGAGGCGAAGCCGAGGTCGAGTGTCACGAGGGTGGCTCCAAGTACGGTCATGACGGCGCAGATGGTGAGTACCTTCTCGGCGCGCACGAATTTCATGATAGCGCTACCGGCCACGCGGGCTAATAGGAAGAGTCCGAGCGCGCCAAACGAAAGCACCCATGTGGCGGTAACCTTGTCCATCCAGCCGTCGGCTGTGACATAGTTGATAAACAGGCTGTTGATGGCTATCTCGGCCACTTCGTAGCAGAACAGTGCGAGGACGCCGGTGCGGAAACGGCTTGATGCCCAGAGGCGTCGTATAGTGGCTCCCACGCCTTGGGGAGCGGCATTGTCGGGGAGGGTCTCGTCGGTCTTGATTTCGGGCAGTTTCACGCGGGTGAACATGAGCGCTACGAGCAGCACTACGATGCCCATGATGGCGTAGGGCCATGCAACGGAACTCTCACCGTCGCCCGAGAATAGAAAACCGCCCACGAGCACGGGACCGAGAATACAGCCCAGGCCGTTGAACGACTGTGCCAGGTTGAGGCGGCTGGCGGCCGTCTCGCGGCTACCAAGCTCGGTGGCATAGGGATTGGCGGCTGTCTCGAGAACGGCAAGTCCGCATCCTATCACGAAAAGGGCCGTGAGGAACACGCCAAACGAGCCTATCATATCGCCAGGAATGAATGCGAGGGCTCCAAAGCCGAATAGTGCAAGGCCCAGAACCACGCCGCGTCGATAGCCGTAGCGGGTGATAAAGATGCCGGCCGGCAGGGCCATCAGAGCGTAAGCCACATAGGTAGAGGCCTGTATGAGGGTCGAGTCGAAAATGGATATGGTGAGAGATTCTTGAAAGTGCTTGTTGAGAACGTCGAGAATGGCTCTTGCAAAACCCCACATGAAGAACAGCGAGGTGATGAGAATGAAAGGCAATAGATATCGGCGGTCGATGAGTTTTTTGCTATCTGTTGACATAATGATTGAATAAAGGCCACCGCGAAGTAAGAGCGGGTGGCTGTTAATACATTGCAAATGTAAGTAAAAATATCGAATTAGCCTCATTAAAAAATTTTAACACACTCGAATTCAATCTAAAATATTGAATTAAACGGCTTCAAATTATTTGATAATAAGCTGTATACTCCAAAAAATCTTGTAACTTTGCGTGCAAAACCTATAAAAATGACTAAAGAGGATTTATTAGAGCGTTTGCAAGGAGCCGAATGGAACGATTTTGAAGTAAAGGAGGCTAAGAATGAAGTTCCCAAAAGTGTTTGGGAAACTGTGAGCGCGTTTTCAAATCCAAATATCCTTAGGTTTTTCAAATTGGCAAAAATATCGGAAAACGGAGGTTATGGAATAGATAAAATACTGAATTGGGAAAAACTTACAGGTTGTACGGTGTCAATTAGCAGCGATATAACAAAATCAGAGGTAGTTTTTAATATCAATCAACGTCAATCAACGTCAATTAACGTCAAAAAGCCACATAAATCACTTCAAGAACAGGTTTTGACGTTAATAGATAACGATGACAGGATTTCTATAGCAGAACTTGCCAGCGAAACATCTCAATCAAAAAGCAGCATTGATAGAATAATCAGAGGGCTTAAAGAGCAAGGAAAACTAAATAGGGAAGGGACCTCAAGAAATGGTAGATGGATAATTGAAAGATGATGCAACAAAAAGCAGTTTACTGCGTCTAATAATATTATTCACATTATATATATCGGTCAAAGTAATGATTAAGAAATCTCTTTTGGCGGCTGTTGTGGCTGCCACAGCGTTTACGGCGGCGGCTGAGGCTCCGCTGTGGATGCGCGATGTCGCTATCTCGCCCGACGGCTCGACGGTAGCGTTCACCTACAAGGGTGATATTTTCACTGTTCCGGCCAAGGGTGGCCGCGCCGCTCAGATTACGAGCAATGATGCTTACGACTCGAGCCCTGTGTGGCGTCCCGACGGCAAGCAGATCGTGTTCCGCAGCAACCGCGAAGGCTCGGATGACATTTATATTGTCGATGCCAAGGGTGGCCGTCCGCGCCGCCTCACGACCCACAGCGGTCATGAGCGTCCGCTGGCTTTCATCGATAACGGCACGCTACTGTTTCAGGCCAACATCCATCCGTCGCGAAAGGCTATCCAGGGTCCGTTCCAGGCTCAGGCCTACACGATAGCTGTCGACTCGGTGTCGCCGCGTCCCGTACAATACATGTCGGTGCCGGTGCAGGCTGCAAGCTTCAACCGCGACGGCAGCATGCTTTACCAGGACCGCAAGGGATTTGAGAACATCTATCGCAAGCACGAGCGCTCATCGGGCACATCAGATATATGGAGCGTGACCGACGGCGGCAAATACACCTGCCTCACTACTTTCAACGGCCATGACCTCAACCCCGTGTGGAAGCCGGGCACCGATACGTTCTACTATGTGAGCGAGGAGGATGGCACTCTCAACGTCTATGAGCGCACGCTCGACGGCAAGAGCCGCCGACAGCTTACCCGCTTCACCAAGCACCCCGTGCGCTCGCTGTCGGCTGCCGACAACGGCACGCTGGCGTTCAGCTGGGATGGCGAGGTCTACACGCTTGTTCCGGGTTCGGAACCTGTAAAACTCGATATCGAGATTGTGGCCGATGATTACGACAACGACCGTGTGAAGCGTTATGTTACGAGCGGCGCGACAAACATTGCCGTGAGCCCGTCGGGTAATGAAGTCGCATTTGTGGTACGTGGCGATGTCTATGTCACCAACACCAAATACAAGACAACGAAGCGCATCACCAACACAGCCGCACAGGAACGCTCGGTCGACTTTGCTCCCGACGGCCGTTCGCTCGTATATGACAGCGACCGTGACGGCCACTGGCAGCTGTTCACAAGCCGTATCGTCAAGGATGACGAGAAAGAGTTCGCTTACGCTACCGACCTGGAAGAGAAACTTCTGTACAGCTGTCCCACAGCGGCACAGCAGCCCGACTATAGCCCCGACGGCAAGAAAGTGGCTTTCCTTGAGAACCGCACCGAGCTGCGTGTGATCGATCTCGACACCAAGGAGGTGACTACGGCGCTCGACGGCAAGTACAACTACTCGTACACCGACGGTGACCTGTCGTTTGAGTGGAGCCCCGACAGCCGCTGGCTGCTTGCCGACTATATAGGCATTGGCGGCTGGAACAACAGCGATATAGCTCTTGTAGCGGCCGATGGCAGCCAGGTGGTCGACCTCACCGAGAGCGGATACTCCGACAACAACCCGCAGTGGGTTCTTGGCGGCAAGGGCATTACCTATGCAACAGGCAAATATGGCATGAAGAGCCATGGCAGCTGGGGCAACGAAAGTGATGTTATACTGATGGTTCTCGACACCGAGGAGTGGGACAACTTCGGCCTCTCGGAGGAAGAAGCGGCTCTCGCCAAGAAAGAGCGTGAGCGTGCCGACAGCATAGCCGAGGCAGCCAAGCCTAAGCCCAAGAAGGGTAAGAAAGACGACAAGAAGGCCGACGTAGACAAGGACAAAGTAAAACCGCTCGAGTTTGATCTCGACAACCGCCGTTACCGCCAGCGCAGGCTCACGGCCACATCGGGCCGCATAGGCAGCAACTACCTCTCGCCCGAAGGTGATATGTTCTATTACGTAGCCGTAGCCCCTGACGGCAAGGCCAACCTGCTCAAGCGCGACATGCGCAAACAGGAGACCTCGGTGCTCGTTCCCGGCATAAATGGTGGTTTTGTAGCCGATGCCAAGGGTGAGAATCTTTATGTTCTTTCGGGCAACGGCATCACCCGCATCACTCTTGCATCGGGCGAGCAGAAGCCTGTAGAGTTCGACGCCATCTACGAGCGCCGTCCCTCTCTCGAGCGCGACTATATCTATGGCCACATGTGGCAGCAGGTAAAGGACAAATTCTATGATGTCAACCTCCACGGAGTCGACTGGCAGGGTTATGGCGAGCACTACCGCCGTTTCCTGCCCCATATCACCAACAACCGCGACTTTGCCGACCTCATGAGCGAGATACTCGGCGAGCTCAACGCCTCGCACACAGGTGCGGGAACCGGTGCCGGCTGGGCCCAGATGAGCACCGCGTCGCTCGGCGCATTCTTCGACGAGAGCTATGACGGCGAGGGACTCATGGTTGCCGAGGTTCTGCCCCGCAGCCCCCTTGCCACACGCCGTGCATCGGTAAAGGCTGGTGATGTAATTCTCGCCATCGACGGCCACGATATCAAAGCCGGTCACGATTACTACCCGCTCCTCGACGGACTCACCGGCCGCAAGACAACACTCAAGGTTAAACGTGCCGACGGCAATATCGAGGAGGTTGTTGTCAAGCCCATCAGTACCGGCACCGAAAGCGGCCTCCTGTATCAGCGCTGGGTAGAGCGCAACCAGGCTATCGTCGACAGTGTTTCGGGCGGACGTATCGCTTATGTTCATGTCGAGGGAATGGATAGCCCGAGCTTCCGCACCGTCTATGACCAGCTCCTGGGCAAATACCGTAACCGCGAGGCCGTCATCGTCGACACCCGCTATAACGGAGGCGGATGGCTCCACAACGACATCGCCCAGCTGCTCAGCGGCAAGGAATACGTGCGCTTCACACCCCGCGACCGCTACATAGGCAGCGAGCCCTTCTCGCAGTGGAACAAGCCCTCGGTAATGCTCGTCAACGAGAGCAATTACAGCGATGCCCACGGCACACCGTTTGTATATCAGACCCTTGGCATAGGCGACGTAGTAGGCGCACCGGTTCCGGGCACTATGACAGCCGTGTGGTGGGAGACACAGATCGACCCCTCGATCTACTTCGGCATACCTCAGGTAACATCACGCGCCATGGACGGCACAATACTTGAGAACCACCAGCTCAACCCCGACGTGCTGATCTACAACAACCCCGGCGACGTGCAACAGGGCACCGACGCCCAGCTCATCGGAGCCACACGTCACCTCCTCGAGAAGCTCTCGAAGTAATTATTGTAAAATACATTACATGATATGAATAACGCCCGGTCTTACACTTCCGGGCGTTTTTTATTGATGCGGGCGATAGGTGGCGGCTGCGCTCAGCATGGCGTGGCCTATGCGGCAGTAGAGGCATTTGCCGGCCTCGCAGTAGCTGCGTCTCACTTGAATGAGAGCTTGCGACTCGAGTGCGTTGCCAATCTTGATACCGGTGCTTTCAAAGGGGATGGTGAGGCGGTTGTGCTCGGCGGGAAGCTGTTGGAGCAGTTCGGTGGCGCGCTCTATGGCGCTGAGGTCGCCGCGCACCTGTCCCCAGGCGTAAGTGAGCGGAGCTACTACATTGATTATGAGCGATTCGACCGATGTGCGGCTGAGAGCTACGGGCGTGTTGGTCTCCTGGCCTACGTAGTTGCTGAATGTGAACGAGTGGCGCCAGTAGCCGTCGAGGGGTCGGTTGAACAGCTGCACGGCCTGGTCGATGGTCGAGATTGACAGTATGTTGGATAGCAGGGAGTTGCCGGCCGTAATGATGCGTGCGAGCAGTGCGATGCGGCGGTGTGGCAGGTTGGCGGGGCGCATGCGTGACATTTTCCACTGTATACCGGGCTGACGTAGTTGGAATTTTGTCGCCATGAAGCGGTATTCGTCCATGAGTTTGGCTGCGTAGTGGTTGTCGGCGGGGGCCTGTTCGAGAAGTCCGGCCTGGCCCATGAGCATGGCTTCGATGAGTTGCAGGTCGTCGGCGTGTTTGCGTATGTATCGCAGCGGGGTGGAGCGTGCGAGGCGTTCGAAGGGGTCGGAGTTGGTGCTGAATCCGAGTGCGCGTGCGAGGGTTATGTAGGCTACTTCTTCCCAGTCGCCGGCTACGGTGTGGAGCTGGGCGATGACACGGTCGACTTTCATGTGGAGGCGTTCGAAGCCCATTGCCGACAGCCAGTCGGTTATCTTTACCGAGGGGAGCGTGCTGATTGTTTCGCGACACGGAAGTGCCTCGGCGCGCGATGCGCCTATGAGGGCTGTGTAGCGCTCGCTGAAGGCGGGGTTGCAGGGGAGTGTGAGTTGTGGAATGAGGCGTCCGTCACGTACCTGTATGTAGCGGTCGCTGACGCCTACGACGTGGAGTATAACGGAGTCGTAGGCAGGGTCTTTGTCGTGGCCGTGGCGATACCAGTCGCTGGCCCGAACGTGTATCTCGATGTTGCCTACCCAGGTCTCGCCGTCGATTTTTATCTTGGCGTTGAAAAAGTCGGGACCCGAGTCGGTGTTGAGCCGGCCCGGGTCGATGACTTGTAGCGAGCGGCCGTCGATGGTGTGCATACCGGGGCGTATCTGCAGTTTGTGCTGCCAGAGGTATTGCATTAGTTTTTCCACGACGGCTTGCTGATATGTGAGTATCTATGGGATTACATCATGGCGAACACTACCGAGAATGGCATCCAGATGAGCCACGCCACGATGCTGAGGATCACGAACAGGGCGGCGCGCTCCGACATTTTTGATGCTTTCTCAAGGCGGCCGGCCTTGAAATGGCCGTTGACCTTGGTGGCGCAGATAATGGCGCAGATGCCGAATGGCAGGAAGCACACTATGGTGCTGATGATGGCCCAGACAAGGTAGGTGGGCGGGCATTTGGGCTCGCCTTGAGCTATGGCCACGTAGCCGGCGGGTATAGCGCCGGCAGGGGCATAGATGACCTGCGATTGTTGCGGCTGAACCTCGGGAGAAGCCTGAGCGGCTGAGGGGACAACGGGGATGTCGGCCACAGGTGCCATCGATGGTACGGGAGGCGTTGAGGCAGGTACTGCGGGTGGTTCGGGTACCGGCAGAAGTGCTATGAGCTCCTCCACCTGTGACGCGGGAACCCAGTCGTCCTGTCCTTCAAACCACACGGGAGTGTCGGCGGTAATGCCGTTTTCCTGTAACTGTTCGATGGAGAAGGGGCCCTGCTCGGTGTCGTCAATGATAATCCAATAGTTCATCAGAGTATTTTTAGAAGAATTTAGTCTCTTTGCCGAGGATATCGCTCAGGAGGTTGTTGGCCAGGCGGCTTGCACCGATGCGGAAATACTCGTTGGTGAGCCATTTCTCGCCGAGCACTTCCTTGACGATGGTGTAGTAGGCTACGGCTTCGTCGGTTGTGGCTACGCCGCCGGCTGCCTTGAATCCTACCATATTGCCTGTTGCCTCGTAGTATTCCTTGATGCACTGGCACATGACGTAGGCTGCCTCGAGCGAAGCGCCGGGGAATTCCTTGCCGGTGGATGTCTTGAGGAAGTCGGCACCCGAGTACAGCGACAGGATCGATGCTGCCTTGATGTTGGCTGCTGTCTTGAGTGCGCCGGTCTCGAGGATTACTTTCATGCGGGCTTCGCGGCAGGCGTGTTTGAGCTCCTGGATCTCGTCGCATACGCCCTCGTAGTCACCGTCGAGGAAGTATCCCACGTTGAGCACGATGTCGATCTCGTCGGCACCGCCGTCTACGGCAAGTGCTGTCTCGGCAACTTTCACTTCGGGGAATGTCTGAGATGAAGGGAATCCGCCCGACACGCACGCGATGTCGACTTTGCTCACTTCGAGGACAGCGCGTACTACCTGTGCGAAGTTGGGGTAAACGCAGATGGCTGCTACATTGGGCAGCTCGGGGTGTTCCTCGTCGAAGGCGTTTACACGCTCGGTGAAGTCGGCTACCGAGCGCTGTGAGTCGGTGGCTTTGAGCGTGGTGAGGTCGATTGTATTGAAGAGGAATTTATATACGTCAAGATTTTTGTTCTCGGCGATGTGCTCGTCAAGAATCTTAGCTACACTTGCTGCAACGGTAGCGTCGTCGGTAATGACTTTTGAGGCTTCGATGGCCTGTGTGTACTTGTCGCTCATTTTTATTGGTGTTATAAGGTTTTACAATTCACATGTATAAACGCGTCCGGAGTTCGGTTTGTTAGTGAACAAAGCGGTGTGAGTCGCGTTTATTCTTTTTCTCTATGTTGCGGGCGAGGGCCTCGGTGAGGTCGACACCGGTCTGGTTGGCGAGAGCTGTGACGACCCATATAACGTCGGCCAGTTCATCGGCCAGGTCGCTTTTGTCGCCGGGCTTGGCCACCTGGTCGCCATAGCGTCGGGCCATGATGCGGGCCACTTCGCCCGTTTCCTCGGCCAGAACGGCAGTGTTGGTGAGGGGGGAGAAGTAGCCGCCGCCGGTGGTGGTGATCCACTCGTCGACGGTTGTCTGGAGGCTTTTGATCGTTATGTCGTCGTGGTTGCTCATTCTTTCAGGCGGGAGTCAATTATTATGGTTACAGGGCCGTCGTTCAGAAGCTCTACCTGCATGTCGGCGCCGAAGACACCTCGTTTTACCTCAGTGCCGGTAAGGCGCGCTATCTCGTTGCAGTACAGCTCGTAGAGTGGTACTGCGAGGTTGTGGCCGGCGGCGCGTATGTAGCTGGGTCGGTTGCCGCGGCGTGTCGATGCCGTAAGGGTGAACTGGCTCACGGCCAGCACCTCTCCGGCTACATCGATTACCGAGCGATTCATCACGCCGGCATCGTCGTTGAAGATGCGCAGCGAGGCTGTCTTTGAAGCCAGGAAGGCTACGTCGGCCTCGGTGTCGCCGTTTTCGACGCCTACGAGCACCATGAGCCCCGGTCCTATGGCCGACACTTTGTCGCCGTCGACCGTGACCGATGCATGCTTTACCCGCTGTATGACGACTCTCATCCTCTCTTTAGCCTATGTGGGTAACTTCGAGGTCGCCGCCAAGGATTTCGTGCCAGGGTAGGCCATGGATGGCGAGCTGCTCGAGGAATGGATCGGGATCGAACTCCTCGACGTTGTGAACGCCGGGTTTCACCCATTTGCCTGTGAGGAACATCATGGCGCCAACCATGGCGGGAACGCCGGTGGTGTAGCTCACGGCCTGCATGCCTGTTTCCTTGTATGCTGCCTCGTGGCTGCAGTTGTTATATATGTAATAGGTGAGGGGCTTGCCGTCCTTGCCTGTGCCTGAGATGCGGCAGCCTATCGATGTCTCGCCGTGGTAGTTCTCGCCGAGGTCCTGTGGGTTGGGGAGCACGGCTTTGAGGAACTGCAAGGGCACGATCTTGGTGCCGTTGTATTCGACCTCGTCGATGCGGGCCATACCGATGTTCTGGATTACGCGCAGGTGGGTAAGATATTCCTGGCCGAATGTCATCCAGAAGCGGGCGCGCTTGATGGTGGGGAAGTTGATTACGAGCGATTCGAGCTCCTCGTGGTAGAGGAGGTAGGAGTCGCGCGGGCCTATGTTGGGATAGGTGAGGGGTGCGTGGATTTCAAGCGGTCCGGTTGTCACCCACTTGCCGTCCTGATAGTAGCGGCCGTTCTGGGTGATCTCGCGGATATTGATCTCGGGGTTGAAGTTGGTGGCAAAGGCTTTGCCGTGGTCGCCGGCGTTGCAGTCGACGATGTCAAGATACTCCATCTTGTCGAAGTGGTGCTTGGCTGCGTAGGCTGTGAATACGCCCGACACGCCCGGGTCGAAGCCGCAGCCCAGGATTGCCGTGAGGCCGGCTTTCTCGAAGCGCTCACGGTAGGCCCACTGCCATGAATACTCGAAGTGAGCTTCGTCTTTGGGCTCATAGTTGGCTGTGTCGAGGTAGTTTACACCACACTCGAGGCAGGCGTCCATGATGGTGAGATCCTGGTAGGGAAGGGCAACGTTGATCACGAGGTCGGGCTTGTGGCGACGGAACAGCTCGACAAGCTGAGGAACACTGTCGGCATCGACCGAGTCGGTAGTAATGTTGGGTTTACCGATAGCCTTGGCTACGGCGTCACACTTTGAGCGAGTGCGCGAAGCGATGACGATCTCGCTGAACACTTCAGGAACCTGAGCACACTTGTGAGCCACAACGGTACCCACACCACCGGCTCCGATAATAATAACTTTTGCCATTTATATCTTGAATTTTTCGTTTAAAAACAGTTTTAGCGAACCGACAAAACCCAGTTCATCACGCAAATGTAATGAAACTTTTCGGTTCTAACAACAAAAAAGGCCCCAAGGCCTAAATCCCGCGCAATTATCGTTGTTTTATGCTGCCGTTGAAGGGTATGTAGCTGTCATTATTCGGTTGAGAATATTTAATGATTGATTTTTTGCTCGGCAAAATCAAATAAATTTGCTTTTGCACTCGACTTATGCGTATCTTTGTCTTTTTAATGGGATGATGGTCGCCGGGCTGTCGTTCGACAATGATAATAGGTTATGAAAATAGCATTAATAGGTTACGGAAAAATGGGGCACGCTATTGAGCGTCATGCCCTCGAGCGTGGTCATGAGATTGTGTGCCGCGTCGATGCCGATAATATACAGGATATTGACAGCGAGGCGTTTGCCGGGGCTGATGTCGCTATCGAGTTCACAATGCCAAAGTCGGCTCTCGACAATTGCTTGCGCGCCATGAGCCACGGGGTGCCTGTGGTGTCGGGTACGACGGGCTGGAATGCCGAGCTGCCTCGGGTCAAGGCTGTGTGTGATGCCGGCAATGGAACGCTGCTGTGGAGCTCCAATTTTTCGATCGGCGTGAATCTGTTCATGGCGTTGAACAAATACCTCGCGGCGATGATGAAGCCGTTCCCGCAGTATCGCGTGTCGATGAACGAGGTTCACCACATCCACAAGCTCGACCACCCCAGCGGCACTGCCATCACACTGGCCCAGGGTATCATGGAGTCCGACCCGACAGTGAAAGGCTGGACCGAAGAGCCTACCGACGACCCGTCGCAGCTTGTAATATCCCACGAGCGCCGGGGCGAGGTACCGGGAATCCATTCCATCAAGTGGGATTCTCCGGTCGATTCCATAACCATTACCCACGATGCCAAGAGTCGCGACGGGTTTGCTCTCGGAACTGTAATGGCGGCCGAGTGGCTTGCCGGCAAGAAGGGTTTCCATACGATTGACGAATTTATTCAGGACCTTATAAAATGAGCGAAGAAACGAAGAAAAGCTTTAAAGAGGATTTTAAGGAGCGTGTAAGCCAGATCAAAAAGACCCGCTGGGTGCGCTTTGCCCTTGTGGCAATATTATATACCGCCTGGGTGGCATGGATGGGCTCGTGGTGGCTGTTGATTTTCCTCTTCCTGTTGTTTGACATCTATATCACGGGCTACATACCTTTCACCTGGTGGAAGAAGAGCAAGAGTGGCGTCACGCGCACGGTTATGAGCTGGGTCGATGCCATCGTGTATGCTTTGATTCTGGTTTACTTCGTGTTCGGCTTTGTGGGTCAGAACTATCAGATACCCTCGTCGTCGCTCGAAAAGACCCTGCTCACGGGCGACTATCTTTTTGTCAACAAGATGACCTATGGCCCTCGCGTGCCTATGACGCCCGTGCATTTCCCACTGGTACACAACCGTTTCCCCGAGTTCATGGGTGGCGGCAAGAGCTACCTCGAGAAGCCTTCGGTGAAATACAAGCGTCTCAAGGGATTGCGTGACGTAGAGTCGGGCGATATCGTGGTGTTTAACTTCCCCGCGGGCGACACTGTGCTTGTAAACAGCCAGTCGACATTCGATTACTATCAGCTGCAGCAACTATATCGCGACGGTATATCGGTGGGTGTCAATCCCGTGAATGCCGAGAAAGAGTATTATCCCGTTGATCGCCGCGAGAACTATGTGAAGCGTTGTGTGGGTCTGCCCGGAGAGCGCCTCAAGATCGTTGACGGTGTAATCTATATCGATGGAAAAGCTCAGGCTCAGCCCGAGAACGTCCAGTTTAACTATATCGTGGGCACCAACGGGCATGCGATTACCGATGCCGAGTGGGATGATCTGGGAGTGAGCCAGGCCGACCGTTTTATGCTCAGCCCCGCAGCCCACGAAGGCTCCATGCTTTACTACATGATAGTTTATAACGGGCTGACTCCTAACCAGGTGGCCACATCGCCCTATTACCTCGTCCCCTTGACGCAGGAGATGGTCGAGAAGCTGCAGGCCCGTGGCGACGTGACCACGCTGCGCAAAGCATCGCCGGTTGAGATCATCGGGCGTATGTATCCGTTCTCAATCTCTGAGGGCTGGGACCGTGCCAACTATGGTGGTGAAGAGGGTATCCTCATTCCCAAGAAAGGCATGACAATACCCATCGATGAGCGTGCATGGGCTATCTACGAGCGTCCGATACGCGTCTACGAGAATAATCCCACGGCTACGTTCAAGAACGGCAAGCTGTACATCGACGGCGAGCCGCGCGACACCTATACCTTTGATATGGACTACTATTTCATGATGGGCGACAATCGCGACAACTCGCTCGACTCGCGCTACTGGGGCTTTGTTCCCGAGGACCATATCGTGGGCACGCCGTGGCGTGTGCTCATATCGTTTGACGGCGAGAAGGGTGGCGTGCGCTGGGATCGCATATTCAAGGACGCAAACCCCGACAAATGAGCCGTTACACCATACATCCCGGAACGACCGTACTGCTCGAGCCTCGCTATTACGGCTCGATAGGCTGGTATGCCGCTATGGCGGCCCACGAGGGGTGTATCGTAGACTATGGAGCGCGTTTTGACAAACGCCACAAACTTACACACCGCACGACGATTGCCGACGTCAACGGGCCGTTATCGCTCACGATGCCGCTGTCACATCCTGCCAAGGGTGAGGTTGAGGGAGCGTTGAAGTGGAGCGACATGCGCCTGTCGAGTCACGGCGACTGGTGGAATGTCCACCGCGTGGCGCTCGAGAGCGCCTATGGCCGCACACCGTTCTTCGAGTTCTATATCGACCGATTCCTGCCGGTGCTTAGACCGTCGGTGGTCGAAGAGTTCGGTACACTCGAGAGCGTCGACCGTCACATCGACATGCAGGTGAGGCGATTGCTTGATCTTCCCGACGATTTGGAGGCTCCCGCGGGCGAGGTTGTCGATATGAGAGGCTCGGAGCCTATGATCGACTGTTCTCCCTACTACCAGGTGAGGAGTGCCAAACTCGGCTTTATTCCGGGGCTCAGCATTCTCGACCTGCTGTTCAACCTTGGACCCGAAGCGCAGCTGTATCTATACCGAATAATCAGATAAACAACTATACCATGGAATCGATAACACAACTTTACAAGATAGGACTCGGACCGTCGAGCAGCCACACTATGGGCCCGCGCCGGGCAGCAGTCGAGTTTCTCGAGAAGACCCGCGGTGCCGCCGGCTATACGGTAACACTGTACGGTTCGCTTGCCGCCACCGGCAAGGGACACCTCACCGACAAGGCTATCCTCGACGTGATGCAGCCGGTAGCCCCCACGGCCATTGCATGGCAGCCCGACACGTTCCTGCCATTCCACCCCAACGGCATGAAGCTTGCCGCCAAGGATGAGGCCGGCAATGTGATAATGACCGAGACCGTCTACTCGGTCGGTGGAGGTGATATCGTCCATGAAGGGCAGGAACGTTCTGCAAGCCGTTCAATATACCCGTTGTCGACGATTGCCGATATACTGAAATGGTGTGACGAGTCGGGCCGCAGCTACTGGGAGTATGTCGATATGTACGAGGATCCGTCGGTGTGGGATTACCTGCGTCGGGTGTGGGATGTGATGAAGCGTGCCGTGGAGCGTGGCATCGAGGCCGAGGGGGTACTTCCCGGCGGGCTCGGTGTTAGGCGCAAGGCCGTGAGCTACTACGTGCACGCCGCCGGCTATAACAGCTCGCTCAAGAGCCGCGGACTGGTGTATGCCTATGCCCTTGCTGTGAGCGAGGAGAATGCCTCGGGCGGCGAGATAGTCACAGCTCCCACGTGTGGCTCGTGTGGCGTGCTGCCTGCAGTGCTTTATCACCTGCACACGTCAAAGGGATTCAGCGAGCAGCGCATCCTGCGCGCACTCGCTACAGCCGGACTGTTCGGCAATGTCGTAAAACACAACGCGTCGGTTTCCGGTGCCGAGGTAGGTTGCCAGGGCGAGGTAGGCGTAGCATGCGCCATGGCCGCCGCTGCCGCCAGCCAGCTGTTCGGAGGAACTCCCGCTCAGATAGAATACTCGGCCGAGATGGGACTTGAACATCACCTGGGGCTTACGTGCGACCCGGTATGCGGCCTCGTTCAGATACCCTGTATAGAGCGCAATGCCTACGCGGCCGCCCGAGCCCTCGATGCTAACCTTTACTCGGCATTCAGCGACGGTCGCCACTCGGTGTCGTTTGACCGCATCGTCGAAGTGATGAAGCAGACCGGCCACGACCTCCCGAGCCTCTACAAGGAAACAGCCCAAGGCGGCCTCGCAGCCATAAAGTAAACCGTTGACTATAAAACTGCCTCAAGTTCGTGCATCTTGATTATCGAGGTGGTGATTTGTGGGCGGGGCGGAGTGAATTTTCGGCGAATACTTGACCGAATCGTTTTTATGTTGTAACTTAGAGCCCCCCAATAGCGGCGGCACGGTGCCGTTGCTCTACCTGAATGTAAACACAAAGTATCCTATATATATGATTAACAAGCATCGGTATTGTGTGATAATGTGTGGTGGTATCGGTAGCCGTTTCTGGCCTTACAGCCGTACAAACCGCCCAAAACAGTTCATTGATTTCTTCGGCACGGGACGCTCCATCCTGCAGATGAGCTATGACCGCATACTGCCTATTGTGCCTCGCGAGAATATCATCGTGGTGACTAATGCCCAGTATGCGCCTCTCGTAAAGGAGCAGTTGCCCGATATCGATGATTCCCGTATTCTCCTGGAGCCCGCACGCCGTAATACGGCGCCATGTATAGCCTGGGCCGCACATCATGTTGCCGCTCTCGATCCCGAGGCGAGCATGATTGTGACTCCGAGCGATCACTTGATTACCCGCGAGAAGGAGTTCGAGACAAGCATATTGAAAGGGTTTGAGTTTGTTGAGCGCACCGATGCCCTCCTCACGCTCGGCATCAAGCCTTCACGCCCCGAAACGGGTTATGGCTATATCCAGATAGGCCGCGAAGTGGAGCCCGGAATTCTCAAGGTGAAGACGTTTACCGAGAAGCCCAACCTCGAGCTGGCACAGGTGTTTGTGGATAGCGGCGAGTTTTTCTGGAACTCGGGGATTTTCCTCTGGAAAGCATCGGTTATCAAGAAAGCACTTGCCGAACATGCCCAGGACATCTACTCGATTTTTGAACAGGGAGGCGATGTCTACGGCACACCCGGCGAGATGGATTTCATCAAGGCCAATTTCCCCGGTTGCATGGGCATCTCGATCGACTTCGCTGTAATGGAAAAGGCATCCAACGTGTATGTCGAGTGTGTCGACTTCGGCTGGAGCGACCTTGGCACGTGGAGCGCGCTGTATGACAACTCACCCCGCAACCGCGACGGTAACGTGACACAGAACTGCCGGGTGATAGCTTATAACTCAAAAGGAAATATTTTTGCCGTCGATGGCGAGAAGCTTGTAGTGGTAGAGGGATTGCAGGATTATATCATTGCCGATGCCGGCGATGTGCTGCTCATCTGCCCCAAGAGCGAGGAACAGCGTATCAAGCTGATGGTCAACGACGCCAAAGAGAAATACGGAGACAAGTATCTATAACGTATGTCTGATTCGTTTGATATACATTCGTCGGGTTCGGCAGCCGAACGTGACCGCGATTTTGAACGTGCTCTGAGACCGTCTCAGTTTGACTCGTTCAGCGGCCAGGAGAAGATTGTCGAGAACCTGAAAATATTTGTCGAGGCCGCCCGCATGCGTGGCGAGGCTCTCGACCACCTGCTGTTGCACGGCCCTCCCGGACTGGGCAAGACAACGCTTAGCAATATCATCGCCAACGAGCTTGGCGTGGGATTCAAGGTAACCTCGGGTCCCGTGCTCGACAAGCCGGGCGACCTTGCGGGTATACTGACGTCGCTCGAGGAGAACGACGTGCTGTTTATCGACGAGATACACCGCCTCAGTCCCGTTGTCGAGGAATATCTTTACTCGGCGATGGAGGATTATCGCATCGATATCATGATCGACAAGGGTCCCGGAGCGCGCAGCGTGCAGCTCACGCTGTCCCCCTTCACCCTCGTTGGTGCAACGACGCGCAGCGGCCTGCTCACGTCGCCACTGCGTGCCCGATTCGGCATCAACTGCCACCTGGAATACTACGACCACGAAGTGCTGGAGCGTATCATAGCGCGTTCGGCCCGCCTCATGGGTGTAGGTATAACCGGCGATGCGGCCCACGAGATAGCGATGCGTTCGCGCGGTACGCCCCGTATCGCCAATGCGCTGTTGCGCCGCGTGCGCGACTTCGCTCAGGTCAAGGGCAACGGCTCGATCGATCCCGAGATAGCACGCTTTGCCCTTGAGGCGCTGAATATCGACAAGTATGGCCTCGACGAGATTGACAACAAGATCCTTACCACTATCATTACTAAATTCAAGGGCGGACCTGTGGGAATCAGCACCATAGCTACAGCTCTCGGTGAGGATCCCGGCACTATCGAGGAGGTCTACGAACCGTTCCTGATAAAAGAGGGTTTCATCAAGCGCACTCCCCGCGGACGCGAAGTGACAGAGCTCGCCTACCGTCACCTGGGCAAGGCCTTGAATGACAATCTCGGAGGAATTTTCGGATAAATATGGCATCACTCAAATCGCTTGTAAAAGACACTGCAGTTTATGGTGTAAGCAGCATTGTGGGCCGACTGCTCAACTGGCTGCTTGTGCCCATTTATACTTACACGTTCACCGCTACGGGTGAATATGGCATAGTTACCAACCTGTATTCCTACGTGGCTGTGGCCCTGATTCTGCTCACGTATGGCATGGAGACAGGCTTCTTCCGCTTTACCAACCACGAGCGCTGGAGCCGTCCGGGGCAGGTGTACACTACGACGCTCATAACCGTTGGAGCTACGTCGTTGCTGTTCATGGCTGTGATGTGCCTGTTGTCACCCTCGGTGGCACGCTGGCTCGACTATGGCGACCATCCCGAGTATATTTGGATGATGGCGATAGCAGCCGGGGCCGACGCTTTCACGTCGATACCGTTCGCCTACCTGCGCTACAAGAAACGCCCTTACCGTTTTGCGGCAGTAAAACTCATAGGCATAGGACTCAACATAGGCCTTAATCTGTTTTTTATCAAAGTGTGCCCGTGGCTGTGGGGAGTGACGCCCCACATAGGATACATATTCCTTGCCAATCTTATATGCTCGCTTGCTACAGTAATAATGCTCGTGCCCGAGCTGCGGGCCGAGCGTTACAGTTTCAACGGCAGGCTGCTACGCGAGATGCTCTCCTATTCGCTACCGTTGCTCGTGCTTGGCCTTGCCGGCATCATGAACCAGACCATCGACAAGATACTGCTCCCCGTGCTGGAGCCCGACCGCGCCCAGGCCATGAGCGATCTGGGCGTCTATGGCGCCTGCTACAAGGTGGCAGTCATAATGGTTATGTTCCTGCAGGCATTCAGGTTTGCCTACGAGCCGTTCGTGTTTTCCAAACACCGCGAGGGCGGCATGACGATGGAGCAGAAACTCAATGATTACTCGCGCGTGATGACCTGGTTTGTAGCTCTCGGATTCCTTATTTTCCTTGCCGTAATGGTATTCCTGCCCGTTTTGCGCTACTTCATCAGTCCCGCCTATTTCGAGGGTCTTAAGGTAGTACCGGTAATCATGCTCGCCGAGCTGTTTTTCGGAATATTCTTCAACCTGTCGATATGGTATAAGCTCACCGACCGCACGGCCTGGGGCTCATACTTCTCAATAGGCGGACTCGCCATAACCGTTGCGCTCAACGTCATTCTCGTGCCACGCATGGGATATATGGGTTGCGCCTGGGCGGCGATAGCCTGTTATGGAGCCATGATGGTGGCCAGCTACGTCATAGGACAGTCAAAGTTCCCCGTTCCCTATCGTCTCGGCCGATTGGCCGTCTATGCCGTCGCAGCTCTCGGCCTTTACGGCCTCGGAGAGCTCGTCGCCACACCCAATGACTTCGTGAATATGGGCATAGGAACCCTGTTTATCATCGCCTACATCGCCCTCGTATGGCGCCTTGAGCTGAGGGGAGTGAACCTGCGCTCATTGCTCAGGAAATGAAACCATCGAGCCGCCGGGAGTGTTATAGAAATATGAAAAAAGCAGGACACATATTACTTACAATCATGCTGTCGGCCTCCGCGTCGTTCAGCGCCGTTGCTACCGATTATAACTCGCTGGCAGTCAAAGCCGATAGGTTTTACCAATATGACGAGTGGGCCAGCGCCCTCGCGATGTACCAGTTGATGCTCGACAAGCGGCCCGACGCCGCCGACACCTATTGCCACGCCATAGTGGCCGCATCGATGGAGAAATTGCCCGACGAGCCCATGAGACTGCTCGAGCAATCACTCAACGCCCGCGTACCGCTCGATTCGATATACAACGGAGTACAGCGCCTGGCATTCGAGCAAGGCGACGCACGCCTGTATGAGAAATTTCTTGAAGATGTAGGCCGGCGCTTCCCGTGGATGCAGCGAAATATCGACGCCCGTTTGCTCGAATACTACACATGGCGCCGTGACGGCCGCGGAATGGTCGAGTATGCAAGCCGCATGCTCCAGGGAATGCCCGATAATATCAACTTCCTGACATCGTTGGCCGACGGATACTTTGCACTCGGACAAGACCGCGAAGCCGTCGACGCATACACCAAAGTAATAGCCCTCAACCCCCACAACTACCACGCCCTGCTCGTCCTCGGCAACTACTACGACAACGTCAGCCGCCAGGACCGCTTCAACGACGAAGCCCGCGTCCTCGCCCGCCAGTACCTCGAGCGCGCCCAAGCCATCCACCCCACCCCCCACGTCGCCACCCTCCTCACCACACTTTAGGTACGAGGTCCAAGGTACGAGGTCCGAGGTCCCAGGTTCAAGGTCCAAGGTCCCAGGTTCAAGGTCCAAGGTACGAGGTACGCTGATTGTAGGGACGCGGCGTGCCGCGTATACCCGGCAATCGACACAACATGCTGATTACGATGGTGTAGTGAGGTAACAACATTATTTAATGAAAAAGCGCGGCCTACGTGGTGTGGGTCGCGCGCTTTTATGTGGTTATGGGGGAGGGGTTATTTGCGGGGTTTTACCAGGAAGACTTCGGTGGGGAAGTGGTCGCTGTAGCCGTTGAGGAAGACGCCGGCTGAGTAGGTGCGCAGGGGGCCTCCTTTGCTGGTGCCTTCGGTGGAGCGCAGGAAGTCGAAGTTGTTGACTGCGCATCGACGGTACTGTAGGGCGTCGGGGTTGTTCTTTTCAAGCAATGTGCCTGATACGATGATCTGGTCGAAGAGGTTCCATGAGCCTTTGTAGGCAAGTGTGCCTATGCCTTTGTCGAGCATTTCCCAGAATGGGTTGTAGAAGCCGTGGGGATCTACGTTGTCGGGTTTACGCTGTCCGCCGAGTACCTGGGCACAGGATTTGTCCTGTGGGTCGTCGTTGAGGTCGCCCATGACGATGACGCCCTGGTTGGGTCGTATTGCCCAGAGTGAGTCGGCTATCTGCTTGCTGAGCGCTGCGGCGGCTTCGCGCAGGTAGGATGATTGTTCCTGTCCGCCAAGGCGTGAGGGCCAGTGGTTTACGATGACGCTGAGTGTGTCGCCGCCGAGGATGCCGGTGACGCACATCTGGTCGCGGGTGCGGAACGACTCGTAGTCGGGGATGCGGAGGGTTGTGTTTGTAACGTCGAGGAAACGGAACAAGCGGGGGTTGTAGAGGCATGATACGTCGACTCCGCGGCGGTCGGGCGAGTCGTGGTGTACGACCTGGAGGTTCCAGGAGGGTTTGCCCTGGGCTTCGAGCTGGCGGTCGACTTCGCGCACGAGGTCGTGGAGTACGCTTGCGTTTTCAATCTCCGATACGCCTATTATGGCGGGGCCACCGGGTGTGGTCTTGGTGGTCATGGCTGTGATGGCGCGGGCGAGATTGCTTATTTTTGAGCGGTATTTTACGGCGTTCCACTGGCGTGCTCCCTGTGGTGAGAACTCGAGGTCGTACTTGCCGTTGTTGTTGATGGTATCGAAGAGGTTTTCGAGGTTGTAGAATGCTACACCGTAGACGGCATACTGTCTTTTTTCTCCCGATTTGTTTTTCTGTGCGCTGATACAGCCTATTGCAACTGCGATAACAGCGATAAACAGGAATATTCTTTTCATATTGTTGTGTTTTTTCAGAATGTTATGACATTGCTGTCGTCGCGTTTAGTGGGCTCGGGCGCGGGGGTTGTAGCGGCCGAGGCAGGGGTGTGGATCGACTGGATGTCTTCGACGGTGCGGCGTTCGCGGTTGTAGGCTACCGATTTCTCGAGTGCATCGATGACGGCGTCGTCGTCAAACTGGTCGGGCTGCAGGATTACCTGGCGCATGCGGGTTTTCTCGCGTATGTTGGCGTTGATGACGTCGGCTCCGTACTGCTCTTCGAGGCGTTTTCTCACCGATGCGGGATCGTCCTGGCGGGGCTCTTCGACAGTCTCTTCAACTTCGACTATGTCGGCTGCGACGGGCTCGAGTACGGGCTCGGTCGATTTCTCGGTTTTTATGACGGGTTTTGTAGCTCGTGTGGTCTGTTTTATCGAGGGTTCGAAGCCTGATGCAAGGATGGTGATCTTGACTTTCTCGCCGAGGGTGTTGTCGGGATATACACCCCAGATGATTTCTACGCCCGGGTCTATGCTGGCTGTGAAGGCTGTGAGCTGGTCGCTCTCCGACATCTTGAACTCGCGCTGAGCCTCGGGGGAGAAGTAGATGACAAACAGAAGGCGTTTCGAGCCGTATATGTCGCTGTTGCGCAGCAGTGGTGAGTGGAGGGCGTCCTCGATGGCTTTTGACACGCGGTTCTCTCCCTCGCCGTAGCCGGTCGAGATGATGGCTGTGCCGCCGTTGCGCAGGGTTGTGTTGACGTCGTTGAAGTCTCGGTTGATCTTACCCTCGATGGTGATGATATCGGATATCGAGCGGGCGGCAATCGAGAGGGTATCGTCGGCTTTGTCGAACGCGTTGAGGAAGTTGAGGTCGGGGTAGATCTCGCTCAGGCGCTGGTTGTTGATCATGAGCAGGGCGTCGACATACTTGCCCATTTCCTCGGCGCCGTCGAGGGCTTTGAGGATTTTGCTCTCTCCCTCGAAGAGGAAGGGAATCGTTACGATACCTATCGTGAGGAGGCCTTTCTCGCGTGCCAGACGGGCTACTACGGGGCCGGCGCCTGTTCCGGTACCTCCGCCCATGCCGGCGGTGATGAACACCATGCGTATATCGTCGTTGAAAAGCTGTTTGATGCTCTCGGCGCTCTGCTCAGCTGCATCGTGTGCTACCTGGATGTCGCCGCCTGCACCGAGGCCTGAGCCGAGGAGTACGCGGTTGGGTACGGGCGAGCTGATGAGAGCCTGACGGTCGGTATTGGTGATGGCGAAAGTGACGCCCTCGATTTTCTGCTCATACATGTGTCGCACGGCGTTGCTGCCGCCGCCGCCCACGCCTATGGCCATGATGATGTTGCGGTTGTTCTTTTCGGGAACGCTGAAGGCGCTGTTGTTGGCTATATCGTTGAATTCCGAATCGGTCATGATTAACTGGGAATTAGTATTTTACATTATAAATTATTAGTTCTCAAACTCGCTGTCGTCGTTGAGCATGTTGCCGAGCTGTTTGCTCAGCTTAGTCCAGAATCCTCGTGACGATGAGCCGTCTTTTTCTTTATCTTTTTCTTTGTCCTCTTTTTTATCGTCCTTCTTTGTCTTTTTATCAGACTCCGATACGTCGGTATCGGTAAGGACACTGTGGTCATCATCATCGTCAAGGCCGATGCGGGAAATATTGTCGTCACCACCTATGGGGTGTGAGGGGGTGTCGACACCCTCCACAGGCTCTGTTACAATGCTCGGTGGCATTACCGTGCACTCGATAGGATTGAGCAGCGCGG
The DNA here is from genome assembly GCA_947386115.1 of uncultured Muribaculaceae bacterium. Taxonomy (GTDB): domain Bacteria; phylum Bacteroidota; class Bacteroidia; order Bacteroidales; family Muribaculaceae; genus JAAVFS01. The sequence continues at coordinate 35,528 of CANDNO010000006.1, read as the reverse complement.
CGTCGCTTATTATTGATATAACGTCGAGAGCGTCGGTTGCGTTGAATCCGTTGCCTATAATATTTACTCCGGCACCTACGGTAGCCTGGCGGGTTTTAAGGTGTGTCTGCTTGGCGAGCAGGTCGTTGAAGCCTCTGAGTCGCGAGCCGCCGCCGGTCACTACGATGCCGGCAGGCAGTTGATCGGGCTTGAGTCCGGCATACGAAATCTGCTCGAAGATGTTGGATATGATTTCGTCGGCACGTGCGGCCACGATGTTGTTTATCTCGGAGTTGTCGAGACCGTCGGTCACGAGCGGATTGCCGTCGGATACCGGGGGCATGGCGTTGCCTACGGCTTTCTTGATTTCCTCGGCGCGCTCTTCGAGGCAGTTGAGCGAGGTGATGTCGCGGGTGATGTTGCGCGATCCCATGGGGATGGTGGCGAGGTAGGCGAGAGCGCCCTCGCGATATATGGCCACGGTGGTTGTCTCGGCACCGAAGTCAACGAGCATGACACCGAGGCGGCGCTCCTCAAATGTGAGTAGCTGTGCTCCCATGGCGAGCGGTGTGACTATGAAACCGGCAATGTTGAGCTGGCAGCGCTCGTTGAACACGCGCTTGATATTGTTCTTGATCTTGGGCTTGCAGGCTACGAGGCTCACGTTGGCGGTAAGCACGTGGCCGAACATGCCCACGGGGTCAAGCGACGTCTGCGTGTTAAGGACGAATGTGCCGGGCTCGACGGCGACAATCTCCTTGTCGGGGATTGAGTTTGAGGCGGCCTGGGCCATGAGTTCGTCGATAACGCGGCGTGAGATTTCGATCTCGGTGTGGAAATCGCGCACTACCTCGTGGGGCGTGGATGACAGCGAGCGTCCGCTTATACCCACGTATGCCTCCTTGATCATGCGGGGTGTAACTCCGGGAGCGGCCTGCAGCCTGTGGCAGATGTTGGTGACGCAGGCGGCGACATCGCCGGGATTCTCCACGCATCCATATCTCACCTTGTCGACAAGCTGTTCGGTCTCGACGGCGAGTATGTTAACACGCCCGGCTGTACTGCCGGCCTCGGTGGTAGCGATGGCGCCCTTGATGCAGGAGCTGCCTATCTCAAACGCTACGATGTATTTTTGTTCCATATATCAGCTGGTTATCAAGTTTTTCAATTGTTGTCTACGGTCATTGTCGATATGTCCTCGTTGTCGCTGGCATCGCCGTCGGGGTCGAGAATGAGCAGCGGGTCGCGCTGGCGCGGTTTACGGCGTGAGGCCACGACCTGACCTCTGAATTTCACCGACAGCGTGTCGTAGTAGTCCCAGCCTTTGGCGGGGAGTATGTCGCGATACATTGTGGTGAGGCGGTCAAATTTGTTGGCTATATCGGTTTCGGGGTCTCCGAAGTTGATTACATGTCCGCGGAACGGGGGTATCAAGATGACGTCGCCGTCGGGCTCGAGAGCGAGAGCGGTGACAAGTTCGGTGCGGGCGTCGTCGGCCGCGATGTAGTCGAGCAACGACATGAGGCGCGAGGCTGAGTGGCGCCCCTCGAGCCGGCCGGTGATTACAGGCACGTCGCTGCGGTATTTAAGCGATGCCGTGAGGCGTTTTCCCTCGCGGTTGATATAGTACGAGCCGCTATTGTCGAATACGCGCGCTACGGGCTTCATGGGGGTGACTTCGATCCACAGGCGGTCGTTCGACCGGCGTGTGCAGCGTGCGTTCTCTATGTTGTCGATGCTGTTGAGCGTGTTCTCGATGTCGAGTGTGGGCACGCTCGAGGGTGTTATCGTGTTGCCGCTGAAGTAATCCTTTACCAGCACGGCTACTTCGCGCCGCGTTACAAACGAGGTGGAGTCGGCGCCGGCTACGCTTATCTTGACCGGCATTTTGGCCGGAGCCGTGGCTGCCATTGACATGCTGCCCGAGGTGATGAGCGCCACGACAAGGTAGCCCACCAGGAGTATGGAGAGAATGCAGCATATTATGTTGGCTCGTGACAGCAAGATGTTGTAGAAAAATTATGAGTTCTTGTTTATTTCCTGCAACAGTGTGGGGAGCGAGAGGTTGATGTCTCCGGCTCCGACAGTTAACAGGACTTCAAAATTAAGATTTTTCAGCGTTTCAACCAAGTTTTCTTTGGAAATCATTAATTTGCGGGGCGATTTAATCTCGTCAAAGATGATTTTTGACGTTACGCCGGGTATGGGTTCCTCGCGGGCGGGATAGATATCGAGCAGGACAACTTCGTCGGCCAGCGAGAGCGCGTCGGCAAACTGTGGGGCGAAGTCGCGTGTACGGCTGTACAGGTGTGGCTGGAAAGCAACCGTTATGCGGCGGTCGGGATAGAGGTTCTTGACCGACTGTATGGATGCCCGCAGCTCGTCGGGATGATGGGCGTAGTCATCGATAATGGCGCGTCCGCCGGGGCCAGGTTCGCGTAGCCAGAACTCGAAACGACGCTTGGGTCCCATGAACGATTTCATGGCCCGGCGTGCTGCTTCGGGTTCGAATTCTCCTGTAAGGTAACATGCTGAGAGTGCGGCAACCGCGTTGTCGATGTTGATGTCGACCGGCACGCCGAGCTCGATGTCGTTGATAGTGCCGTCGGGTGTCACGAAGTCGAACGTTATCGTGCCGTCGGCGCGTCGTATGTTGGCAGCATGGAAGTCGCCGCTCTCGCGCGAATAGCTGTAGGTCTTGACACCCTCGACCGGGCGGGGCACAAGCTTAAGTCCCTCGTGGATTATCAAGTAACCGCCGGGCCGCACGAGCTCCGTAAACCGGGCGAAGCTTTCAAGATAGGCTTCTTCGGTTCCGTAGATATCGAGGTGATCGGGGTCGGTGGCTGTAATGACGGCTATGTAGGGGCTGAGGTGATGGAAGGAGCGGTCATACTCGTCGGCCTCGATGACCGTGTAGGGTGAGGTGGCCGACAGTAGCAGGTTGCTGTCGTAGTTGCGCAGGATGCCGCCGAGGAATGCGTTGCACCCTACCCTGCTGCTGTGCAGGATGTGAGCGGCCATCGACGATGTGGTGGTCTTGCCGTGAGTGCCGGCAAAACATATTCCGCGTGAATCGCGGGTGATGAGTCCGAGAACCTCGGCGCGCTTGTGAATGTCGAAGCCGTTGGTGCGGAAATAGGCCAGCACGTTGTTGCTCTCGGGTATGGCGGGGGTGTACACCACCAGCGTAGTGGCCGGGTCGCGGAACCCGGCGGGAATCGCTTCGACGTCGTCCTGATAACTCACGATGGCCCCCTCGGCTGCGAGCGCGCGGGTAAGGTCGCTGGGAGTGCGGTCATAGCCGGCTACCGGAAGATTTTTTGACATGTAGTAGCGTGCAAGGGCAGCCATGCCTATGCCGCCTATTCCTACGAAATATACTTGACTGAAAGTGTTCATTATCTACCTATTATGCTATCGACGATATCAACAATATGTTCCGATGCTCCGGGAAGTGCCATTTTCTTTATCTCGGTCGACAGGGATTCTCTTTTAGAGGGATTGTCGAGCAGGTCGGTGACGGTTTCGAGCAGGTCGCGCTCGGCATCGGCATCGAGAATCATGATGGCGGCGCCGCGAGTCGACAACGCCTCGGCGTTGTGGCGCTGGTGATCCTCGGCTACATTGGGCGAGGGAATGAGAATTGCGGGCGAGCCTGCAATCTGCAGCTCGGAAATTGTTCCGGCTCCGGCACGCGACACGATGACGTCGGCGGCACGGTAAACGAGATCCATGCGCTTGATGAAGTCGGTGACCTGTGCGTTCTTGAGTCCGTCGCCCATGGGCATGTATTCCTTGGCATAGTATTTTCCGCACTGCCACAGTACCGATGCACCGTGCTCGAGCAACGGCTTCAATGCCTGTGACATGGCGCGGTTGAGCGTGCGTGCTCCGAGGCTGCCGCCAACGACTGCCACAAGCGGGCGCGACGGGTCAAAACCGAGCTGGCGTTTGGCTTCCTCCTGTGATATGGAAGCATCGACTATATTGGCTCTCACCGGGTTGCCGGTCTTGGTTATCACATCGGCGGGAAAGAATCGCTCCATGCCGTCATAGGCCACACAGATGGCTCTGGCTTTGGCTGCAAGCAGCTTGTTGGTTACTCCGGCATAGGAGTTCTGTTCCTGCAGGAGTGTGGGGACGCCGCGGCGCTGGGCAGCCTTCAGTGTGGGGCCGCTGGCATATCCGCCTACGCCTATGGCTATGTCGGGCCTGAATGTGTCAACGACTTTGCGTGCACGGCGCATGCTTTTCCATAAACGCCACAGTACCTTGATGTTGCGCCATGGACGGTGTCGGTCGAAGCCGCTGACGGGGAGTCCGACTATTTCGTATCCGGCATCGGGTACACGTTGCATTTCCATGCGACCCTCGGCGCCAACAAACTTGATGTTGGCCTCGGGGTGACGCCGTTTGATGGCGTCGGCTATAGAGAGCGCGGGGAAGATGTGGCCTCCTGTGCCACCGCCGCTTATGAGTATGTTCATTTCTATCAGAATTATTTGAGGAATGTGGGATTGGGTGCCTGCATGTCTTCGGGCAGCTCGGCAGCCTCGCGGGCGATGTCCTGCTTCTTGCCCTTACGTACGGCGAATCGGCTTACCGACAGCATTATACCAAATGCGAGCGAGGTAATCAATATCGATGTTCCACCTTTTGATATGAGCGGTAGCGGCTGTCCCGATACCGGTCCTGCGCCGGTCACGATCGCCATGTGGCACAGTGCCTGGAGCACGATATATACAGCCATACCGAGAACGAGCAAGGCCGGGAACACACGGTGGCAGCCCATGGCGATTGCTCCGGCACGCCCCAGCAGTGAGAGGTAGACGATGAGTAGGAACAGGCCGCCTATAAGGCCAAGGTCCTCGATGACAATCGAGTAGACGAAGTCTATATTGGCCAGCGGCAGTCGGGCTGTCTCGCGCGAGTTGCCGGGCATCACGCCGAAGATTCCTCCGTTGGCCTGGGCCATGTAGGCATGCATTTCCTGGCGGTTGGCGTCGTTGATTTCGCGCTTGTACTTGGGTATCGAATCGTTGTCGAGGAAGCGGTCTATACGGGCTTTCCACAGGGCCGAGCGGTTGATTGTAGCCTCATTGCCCTCGGCGTCGCGGCCTGTCTCGGTTATGATTCGGGCAGTGCGCGCGTCGTCATCGTCGGTGCTCGCCTTGTATAGCAGGGCGCCACCGCCGGCAACGGCATAGACAAGTACCACGACGGCAAATTTTTTCCACTTGATGCCTCCAATAAGCATCATGGCACTGCTGATGCACATCATCAGTATCGTGTTCGTAAGGCCTTGTGTAAAGAGCAGTCCGCCAAACACGAGCACGAAACCCACGCAAAGGGCTATCTTACCGTTGGTTATCTCCTTGCCTCGCGACATGATGAAGGCTATGATGAGTACCGACGAGAGCTTTATCAACTCGGCCGGCTGCACCTGTATGCCCACAAGATTGAACGAGCGCTTGGCACCGTTTATGACCTGTCCGTTCAACAGCACGTAGACCATCGCGAGCACGCTTATGAATACGAATATAGGTGTGAGCGGAATGAACCATTTATAAGGTACGCGCGAGACGAGTATAGCCACGACCGAGCCCATACCCAGCATGGCGCAGTGGCGCAGGATAGGAGCCAGAACGTTGCTGGCGGCTATCTCGCGCGACGAGGCACTGTACTGCTCGATGATGGATATGACGCAGAGTGTGATGAAAACGGCCCAGATGTACTTGTCGCTCTTGCGCGGCTTGGAAATCTCGTCGACGGCCTTGGCAGCGCGGCTGCGACGTGGCTTTTTACCACCGTCGCCTGCTGTCGTGTCGGCTTCCTCGGGCGAGAACGCTTCGGCGGCCGGGCGGTTGTGTATATCCTCTTCTATCATTTTATTGCAGGTTTTTGACGGCCTCTTTGAAGCGGCGGCCGCGGTCTTCGTAGGATTTGAACAGGTCGAAGCTTGCACAGCAGGGTGACAGCAGCACGGTGTCGCCCTCGACAGCTATCTCGCGGCAAGCGGCGATGGCATCCTCGAGTGAGTGGGTGTCGCGTACTGTAACCTCGGAGCTGAAGTAGTCGACAATCTTGGTATTGTCGACACCCATCGCCACGATAGCTTTGACTTTTGACTTCACGAGCGGCATGATCTCGCTGTAGTCGTTGCCTTTGTCCTTACCGCCGAGGATGAGGACAACGCCCGATGCCGGCATCGATTCCAGCGCATACCAGCACGAGTTGACATTGGTGGCCTTGGAGTCGTTTATATACTTCACACCGTCGACGGTGGCTACCGGTTCGAGGCGATGTTCTACCCCCTCGAAGTCGCTAAGAGCCCGGCGTATATCCTCTTTCTTGATATCAAGCAGGCAGGCCGACAGTCCGGCGGCCATGGAGTTGAACAGGTTGTGGAGTCCGCTCAGAGCGAGATCGGCGCGGGGCATCGTAAACGGTCCCGAGGGCGTGTTGAGGAACAGGCGGTCCTCGGCGTCGATGTAGGCTGCGGTATCCTCTTCGCGTTCCTGAGCGAAGGGGAAGAGGCGTGCCTCGGTGGTTACGCGCTCCATCTGGCGGCGTATCACGGGATCGTCCTGCCAGAATATGAAGGCATCGCGTGTCGTGAGATTCTGCAGGATGCGGAACTTGGCGTTAATGTAGTTCTGCATCTCGTGGTCGTAGCGGTCGAGATGGTCGGGGGTAATATTGAGAATTACTGCAATATTGGCTTTGAAGCGGTACATGTTCTCAAGCTGGAAGCTCGAGAGCTCGATGACGTAGACGTCGTGGTTTTCCCGCGCTACCTGCAGTGCGAGGCTGCGGCCTACGTTGCCGGCAAGGCCTGCGTTTATACCTGCCTGTCGAAGAATGTGGTAGGTGAGCAACGTAGTGGTGGTCTTGCCGTTGGAGCCGGTGATGCATACCATCTTGGCGTCGGTATAACGTCCGGCAAGCTCTATCTCGGATATTACCGGAATACCCTTGGCTACAAGCTGTTGTACGAGCGGAGCCGTGGGAGGGATACCGGGGCTTTTCACCACCTCGTCGGCATTGAGTATCAGCGCGGGTGTGTGTCCGCCCTGTTCCCATGCTATGCCCTCGTCGTCAAGCATCTCGCGATAATGTTCGGCTATATTGCCCGAATCGCTCAGGAATACATCCATTCCTTTGGTTTTGGCCAGAATAGCGGCTCCTACGCCACTTTCTCCGCCTCCAAGCACAACTAAACGTTTCATGTGTTATTATCTGATTTTCAATGTTACAAATGTAAGAGCGGCAAGAATTATGCCTATGATCCAGAAGCGTGTCACAATCTTGCTCTCGGGGATTGCCGCTATGGGTTTCTGCAACAGGGCGTCTATGCCCGCGTTGCCCTGTTTCTGGAAGTGGTGGTGCAGCGGGGTCATCTTGAAGATACGCCGTCCGGTGCCGGTGCGTTTCTTGGTCCACTTGAAGTATGCCACCTGCAGTATCACCGATAGGTCCTCGATGAAGAAGATCGCACACAGGATGGGTAGCAGCAACTCCTTGTGAATCAATATGGCGAACACGGCTATGATACCGCCTATGGTGAGGCTGCCGGTATCGCCCATGAACACCTGGGCGGGATAGGCATTGTACCACAGGAAGCCTATGAGAGCGCCGATGAATGCGCTCATATATACGACGAGCTCGGCACTGCCCGGGATATACATGATGTTGAGATAGGAGGAATAGATGATATTACCTCCAAGATAGGCCATTATGGCGAGCGCCACGCCTATGATGGCCGATGTGCCTGTGGCAAGGCCGTCGAGGCCGTCGGTGAGATTGGCGCCGTTGGAAGTCGCTGTCACTACAAATATTGTCACGAGGATGAAAAGTATCCATCCGGCGGTAGTGGCGACATCGTCGCCCATCCACTCGGTGAGCCACGAGTAGTCGAAGTTGTTGTCCTTGACAAAGGGGATTGTGGTCTGTGTGGCCTTGATGTCGTTGCTCTCGTAGATTATCTCGGTGACGGTGCCGTCGCCATCTACTGTTACTACCTCGTGGTTCTCGCGCATGACGATATCGGGGCTGGCATACATTGTTATGCCTACGATAAGGCCCAGTCCTACCTGACCGACGATCTTGAACTTGCCTTTGAGGCCGTCCTTGTCATGTTTCTTCATCTTGAGGTAGTCGTCGAGGAAGCCGAGCGTGCCAAGCCACACGGTCGACACGAGCATCAGTATCATGTAGATATTGGTGAGGTTGCCTATGAGCAGGCAGGGTATGAGTATTGATATGATAATGATGATGCCTCCCATCGTGGGGGTGCCTTTCTTCGACATCTGTCCCTCGATGCCGAGATTGCGCACGATTTCTCCTACCTGCATGAGCTGGAGGCGGTCGATGATGCGTCGGCCTATGATTGTGGATATGAGCAGTGCGAGTATAAATGCTGCTCCCGATCGGAAGGTGATGTAGTCCATCAGTCGTCCGCCCGGTATGTCGATGTCGCTTAGATAATCAAACAGTGAGTAAAGCATTATGATTTATTTTAGGGACGCGGCATGCCGCGTGAGAAATAGGAATTATATTAAACAGTTTCTTAGTTATAGTGTTTACTCGGCGGCGATGATTTCGGCGATGATCTCACGGTCGTCGAAGTGGTGCTTGACGCCCTGTATCTCCTGATAGTCTTCGTGGCCTTTGCCGGCAATGAGTATGACGTCGCCGGGACCCGCAAGAGCCGTGGCTGTGCGTATGGCTTCGCGGCGGTCGATAATGCTCAGTGTCTTGCGGCGACCCTCGTCGTCAAGACCGGCCTCCATGTCGTGCAGGATGTCTGCCGGGTCCTCGAAGCGGGGATTGTCGCTGGTGAGTATGACGCGGTCGCTGAGGCGTGCGGCTTCGGCAGCCATGATGGGGCGTTTTCCCTTGTCGCGGTTGCCGCCGGCGCCAACGACGGTGATGATGCTGCCGTTTGAGCCCTGTATTTCTTTGATAGCCTGGAGTACGTTTACAACGGCATCGGGGGTGTGGGCATAGTCGACGATGGCTGTGTAGCCGCGCGAGGTTGAGTGGAAGGTCTGGAAACGTCCGGCAACAGGCACCAGGCGGCTCATGGCAACGAGTATATCCATGTTGTCCCAGCCCAGCAGGGTCGAGGCGCCGTAGACTGCCGTGAGGTTGTAGGCGTTGAAGCGGCCTGTGAAGCGTGTCTCGATTTCGGTGCCGTTGAGTGTCATGAGCATGCCGTCGAGGCGGTCCTCGATTACGCGACCCATAAACGATGCCATGGAGCGCAGCGAGTAGTTGTAGCGGTGTGCGCGGGTGTTCTGCACCATTACTTCGCCGTGGCTTTCGTCGGCATTGGTCAGCGCCCAGGCATCATCGCCGAGGCCGTCGAAGAATGACTTCTTGGCGGCGAGATAGTCGGCAAACGTGCGGTGATAGTCGAGGTGGTCGCGGGTGAGATTGGTGAAAATGCCGCCGGCAAATGTCAGTCCGGCAATGCGTTGCTGGTGTGCTGCGTGGGAGCTGACTTCCATTGCTGCATATTCGCATCCCGCTTCGACCATCTCGTGTAGAAGACGGTTGATGGTGAGGGCGTCGGGGGTAGTCTGCTTGGCCTCGACTGCTCGGGTGTCGACATAATTCACTACGGTCGAGAGCAGTCCGGCTTTGTGGCCGAGCAGTCGTGCCATCTCGTAGATGAGGGTGGCGGTAGTCGTTTTACCGTTTGTGCCGGTTACTCCAACGAGTTTGAGCCGGCGCGACGGATTGTCGTACCATTCCGATGCCAGGCGTCCCAGGGCGTGGGAGGTATTGTCGACCTGTATGAAGGTAATCTCGGGGTCGGGCTCGGACGGGAGCTCTTCACACACCACGGCGGCTATACCGCGGCCCGACAGCGAGGGGATGAACGAGTGGCCGTCGACTACCGTACCGCGTACGGCTACGAACAGTGAGTTGGTGGTGCACTCGCGCGAGTCCATCGTGACATGTTCTACGGGCCGGTTGATGGGACCCGTGACGAGCGGCCTGTCAAGGCATTGTATGAGGTGGGAAAGTTGTTTCATCGTTATTATGTGTCTTGTGTGAGGTGTAGTGTTATGGTTGTGCCGGGGGGTATGGTGTCGCCCGGTGCGGGGGTTTGTCGGTTGACATATCCGGTGCCGTTGACATCGACATTGTAGCCGGCGTCCTCGAGCCTGTTTACAGCTTCGCGCAGGCTCAGGCCGGTAACGGCGGGAACGGTGCCCGGCGAGTTGGCCTCGGGTGTGCGTCCGCGGCGTGAGTTGGCGAGCCGTAGCGATGTGCTCACGTTGCTGTAGGGTTCGGAGCCGGTTGTGGCATACAGTGTCGCGTTGCTTCCCGGGTGGGTGTCGGCCATGTAGTCGCCCGAGTTGTCGAGCATGCCGCGGGCGTGCAGTTTAAGGGCTACGTTCTTCATTACCTGTCCGCTTGTGCTTGCTGCTCCGCGGAAAAGTCGTTTGGGGTTGGCCGTCAGTACGATACATGAATACTTGGGATTCTCATACGGGAAGAAACCGCAGAATGCAAGTCGCTTCTTACTCGTGTTATAGCCTTTGCCTTCGACCATATAGCATGTGCCGGTCTTGCCTGCGATGTCAACGGTCTTGGAGCGTACGAGGCGTCCGGTGCCACCGTCTTTCCACACCACGTCGTGGATCATCTCGCGAAGTATGGCCGCATTGCGCTGCGAGCACACGCTATCGCGTATATAGCTTACGGGAATGTTGATTATCGTGTCCTGTCCTATGAGCTTGGAGTAGAGGCGGGGGCGTACATACTTGCCGTTGTTGGCAATGGCGTTGTACATCGACAGGGTGTGAAGAGGCGGGAGCTCGGTGGTGTAGCCGTAGGCCATGCGCGAGAGGTCGATCTTCTTGGGCTTGCGGTTGATGCGTGGCGCCCACTCGCCGCAGATTCCTACACCGAGCGGCTGCATGAATCCCATCGATTCGAGCCTGTCGGGAAATCCGGCCGGGTTGCTCTCAAAGCCGCGCAGTATTATCTTGGCAGTGGCGATATTAGACGAGTAACATATCACGTCGCGCACGGCAACCGACCCGTGGGCGTGGGAGTCTTTGATGGGGTTCTTGCCAAGATAGGCCCAGGCTCCACCGGTGGGGATGCGCTCGTCGAGATTGCGCACGAAACCGTCCTCGAGTGCAATCATCATCGAGATGGGTTTGATTACCGAGCCCGGTTCGTAGGGGCGCACGGCGTGGTTGATGCCCTCCTCATACCGGTTCCCTTTTTTCTCGAGATTGGAGATTGCCTTGATGTCGCCGGTGCTCACTTCCATTAGTACGGCTGTGCCCCAGTCGGCGTCGCAGGTGTCGAGAATGCGCATTAGCTCGGTCTCGACGATGTCCTGTATGTCAATGTCGATTGTGGTGACGACGTCATAGCCGGGTATTGCAGCTGTATCGGTCCAGTTGGTGATATGGCGTGTAAGGGGCACTTTCTTGGCTATGCCTGGCGTGCCGTACAGCAGCGAGTCGAGGGCTCCTTCGAGGCCCGAGCGGCCGTGGCGTTCGCGTGTAACGGGGTCCTCGTTGACGATGCCTATCGACTGGCGTGCGAGGTCGCCGTAAGGCTTGGTGCGCACGATTACCGGCTCTACGACGAGGCCTGTCTTGGGTGCCTGGTCGATACGGTAAAATGGGAATCTCTTCACGCGCTCAACGTCGCTGTACTCGATTTTGAGCAGTAGCGGCCAGGAGTTGAGACGTGCGCGCTGACGGCGTATGGTCTTGCGTAGTGTTGTGTCGTTGCGGTTTTTGTCATATTTGTCGACATTGGCTTTCCACTCTTTGCGCAGCGAGAGCGCGTTGTTGAAATGCTCTTTCCACGAGTCGCGGGTGCGGCGCGGGAAGTAGTGGGCCATGGAGTCGAGCAGCATATTCATCGTGTCGCGGAATTCAACTTCGCGGAACTGCTCGCTGGTGAAGTCCATGCGCATGGTGTAGTAGCGCAGGTTGGTGGCGAGCACGCGGCCGTCGGCGGCGAGGATGTCACCGCGTGTGGGCTTGATGACCGTCGTGCGCGACAGCTCTTTCATGGCGAGTTCATTCCAGTCTTTGGCATGCACGATCGTGGTGTCGACCATCTTGTAGATGACGACGGCCGACACGGCAAGTATCAGTACCGAGATGAACGCGTAGCGCAGTATGATGAGTAGGCGGGTGTTCATAGCTGGTGTCAGTTGCAGTTGTATTGGATTTTGAAAGGCGGGGTATCTTGTACTTCAAGGTCGAGGTGGTTGCGGCGCACGAGTTCGTGCATGGCGCTTTCGCGTATGCGGCTCATGTAGCGGCTCTGCTCGCGCACGCGCTCTGTTTTGACTATCTCGAGCTGTTTCTCGAGTTTCTGTATCGTCTCCATGCTCGTCTGGCACTCATACTTGTTGGTTATATACCACACGAACATCAGCACGAGCAGGGCAACGGTGATCCAGTTGCGCGAGAAGAAGTCGATTGATATCAGTCGGCCGCGCAGGGCGCGTCCCAGCATGTTGGTCACGCTGTTTTTCTTTTCTTTTTTTGCGGTCTTCTTGTTATTGTTGCTGTCCATTGCCCGGTGTGTGTTTACAGTTTTGTCGCTACGCGCAGTTTGGCGCTTCGGGAGCGCGGGTTGCGTTCCACCTCGTCGTCATCGGCGGTTATGGGTTTGGAGTTGACAAGCGCCATCGGGGCGAGGGTGCGGCCGTAGAAGTCTTTCTCGACGCGTCCCTCGAGGTTGCCGGTCTTCATGAAATTTTTTACGAGACGGTCTTCGAGCGAGTGATAGGTGATGATTGCCAGGCGGCCGCCGGGTTTGAGCACCTCGAGCGACTGTGTGAGCAGCGCTTTGAGCGCTTCGATCTCGTTGTTCACCTCGATGCGTAGTGCCTGGAATATCTGTGCGAGTTCTTTTTTCTCCTGCTTGGGATTTATGAAGGGGGTTATAACGCGTCGCAGCTGTTCGACGGTCACGATGGGCTCGGTGGCGCGCTGTTTCACGATGGCCGATGCCAGGCGGCGGGCATTCTTGAGTTCGCCAAAAAGGTAGAACATGTCGGCAAGCTGTTGCTCGCTGTAATCGTTAAGAACCTTGGCGGCGTCAAGGGCGGCGTTGCGGTTCATGCGCATATCCAGGCGACCTTCCCAGCGGAACGAGAATCCTCGCTCGGGGTCGTCGAAATGGTGAAACGAGACGCCAAGGTCGGCCAGCAGTCCGTCCACGCCGTCGACATGATGGTAGCGCATGAAGTTTTTCAGAAACTTGAAGTTGCCGTGTATCACCGTGAAGCGTTGGTCGCTGAAAGCGCGGTCAATGGCGTCGCGGTCCTGGTCCATCGAGTAAAGGTGTCCCTTGGCCGACAGCTTTTCGACGATTGCGCGCGAGTGGCCGCCACCGCCGAGGGTGACGTCGACATACGTGCCGTCGGGCTTGATGTCGAGGGCCTCGAGAACCTGTGGCAACAGGGCCGGTATGTGATACACTTGTTCTTCCATAACGTGGTGTGACAGTGGATAATAGCTGTTAATATAAGGAGCTTCGATGCGTGATGCGATATAAGCACACGTAAGGCCCCAATAAATCAGCGTAAAATTATAAAAAAGAATCCAAAATTTAGATATGTAAACAGCAAAAATCCAATAAAGTTATTAACATCATGCAAAAAACCGCACAGCCAGCCACTTCGTAGCCACCCCGCGCGGTTTACATTTGCAAACAATTAATAATTTATTCAGTATTTTGTTCGATCAAAAATAGAAAAATCGTGGATTTAAATGATATTATCTGTAAGTTTCTAAATATTAGCTTATTATGATAATAGACTACACTTTTCAATACCGAAAAGCAAGTTTTTACTACACTTTTCAATACCGAAATGGTGCGATTTTATACACTTTTCAATCCGGGGTGCGGTTTTACAGGGTGGTTTTGAGCTCCCGGGCAAGGCGCTCTACTCCCTCGCCCGCACCCATCTTGAGCACGTGTACGCCGGCCGGTACCATGGCCGGATTGGGGTCGATATAGTAGACGGGGACTCCGGGGCGTACATAGTGCAGCAGTCCGGCTGCGGGATATACGTTGAGCGAGGTGCCTATGACAACAAACACGTCGGCCTGTTGCACGAGCTCGATGGCCGGCTCGATATTGGGTGCAGCTTCCTGGAAGAAAACTATGTGGGGACGCACACGGTGTCCGTCGATAACGGTCTCGGGTGTGGTGTCGAGAGCTTCGGGTTTGAGTTGATATACCTTCGACTCGTCGTCAACGGCGCGTACTTTCATCAGTTCGCCATGCAGGTGAAGAACGTTTTTCGAGCCCGCGCGTTCGTGCAGATCATCAACGTTCTGGGTTATGATGTAGACATCATAGTCCTTCTCGAGGTCCACGAGGCCGCGGTGACCGGCGTTGGGCTCGGCCTTGAGCAGGTCGTGGCGACGGGCATTGTAGAACTTGTGAACGAGCTCCGGATTACGGGCGAACCCATCGGCGCTTGCCACATCCATGACGGGATACTGCTCCCACAGACCGCCGGCATCGCGGAATGTCGAGATGCCGCTCTCGGCGCTCATGCCGGCGCCGGTCGATATGACGAGTTTCTTTTTCATACTCTTATAACACAATAACAAACTATTCTCTTGATGCAAATATAATGAAAAAACGTTAAGCCGCGAGGAATGCACTGTGGTTTTTGTTACCTTTGCCATATACAAACCACCTGTTCCACATGAAACATCTCACCCATCTCATAGCTATACTGGTAGTTGCAATGGTTGCGACTGCTGCCCGCGTGCCCGTAAAACGCACTCTCGAGGCCGTCGACCTCGTGGAACTCAAAGCAAGTGTCACCGACCCCGCGTCACAGTTTTATTTTCCCCGCCTCATGCAGAGGTTCGAGCAGAACGAGACCGTCATGACCACGGCCGACTATCGCTACCTATATCTCGGAACGATGTTTCAGGAAGACTACAATCCATATCGCCGCAGCGTGTATGCCGAGAAAGTGTTACCCCTGACTTATAAGGAGAAACACACCCGGGCCGAGCTCGACACGATGATCAAATACACACGCCTTGCGCTTGACGATACCCCGTTTGACCTCAACCAGATGAACTTTCTCATCTATGCCCTGCGCGAGAAAGGAAAGGTAAACATAGCCAACATCTGGCAGTACCGCATGAACCGCCTGCTCGAAGCGATAGTCTCGACCGGAACAGGAGCCGATACCACATCGGCCTGGTACGTAATATATCCGCGCGACGAAGCTACGATCATCAACATGAGCAGCAAGAAAGTGCAATCGCTAAAGCCCACATTTGTAGAGCCATATTACGACTGCATCGAAGTTACCGACGCCCAGGGCAAACAGCAGCAATACTACTTCAACATCAAGACCGTCCTCGAAGAATTCAACCGCAAACACCCCGAATAATCATCCTCAGGATGTGCGGGGGTTAGTTGCGGCGGATGATTTTGGCGCCGAGGGCGTTCAGGCGGGTGTCGATGCTTTCGTAGCCGCGGTCGATCTGCTCGATGTTGTCGATGACGCTGGTGCCTTTGGCCGACATGGCTGCTATGAGCATGGCGATGCCGGCGCGTATGTCGGGCGAGTGCATGTGGTTGGCTCTGAGCTCGGGGCGGTGTCCCATGCCTATTACTACGGCGCGGTGGGGGTCGCAGAGTATTATCTTGGCGCCCATGTCGATGAGGTGGTCGACGAAGAAGAGGCGCGATTCAAACATTTTCTGGTGTATGAGCACCTCGCCGTGGCATTGTGTGGCTACGACGAGCATTACCGATATGAGGTCGGGGGTGAGTCCGGGCCATGGTGCGTCGGCTACGGTGAGTACTGAGCCGTCGAGGTTGGTCTCGACGTCGTAGCTTTCTTTGGCGGGTATGAAGAGGTCGTCGCCTTGCTCTTCGATGGTTATGCCGAGGCGGCGGAAGCATTCGGGTATGATGCCGAGGTTGCGGCGCGATACGTTCTTGATGGTTATCGAGCTGCGTGTCATGGCAGCCATGCCTATGAAGCTGCCTACTTCGATCATGTCGGGCAGGACGGTGTGTGTGGCTCCGCCGAGTGTTTCGCATCCTGTGATAGTCAACAGGTTGGAGCCGATGCCGTCGATGCGTGCGCCCATGGCTATGAGCAGGCGGCAGAGCTGTTGCAGATAGGGTTCGCAGGCGGCGTTGTATATGGTGGTGACGCCGCGTGCGAGTGTGGCGGCCATGACGATGTTGGCTGTTCCGGTCACTGATGCTTCGTCGAGAAGCATGTAGGTGCCGGTGAGGTGTCCGTCGGGGCTTTCGAGGAGGTAGGCGCGGCGGTCGTCGGGGGTTGACAGTGTTGCGCCGAGGTTGATGAGTCCGGTAATGTGGGTGTCGACTTTGCGGCGGCCTATCTTGTCGCCTCCGGGTCGCGGGAAGAATGCTTTGCCGAAGCGTGCCAGGAGGGGGCCGACGATGAGTACCGAGCCGCGTAGCGAGGCGCAACGGCTCACGAACTCGGGGCTGTTGAGGTAGTCGGTGTTGACTTCATCGGCTTGGAACGTATAGCTGCCCTCCCCTACTCTGTTCACTTTTACTCCCATGTCCTGCAGCAGGGCTATGAGGTTGCGAATGTCGAGGATGTCGGGGACGTTGTTGACGGTGACGGGCTCGGCTGTGAGCAGTGTCGCACTGAGTATCTGCAGGGCTTCGTTCTTGGCTCCCTGGGGTGTGATCTCGCCACTGAGTCGGTGGCCTCCTTCTATAATGAATGAACTCATAAGTTTATGACGTGGTTGTGATTTGGTCCGATATTTATAACACTATTGCAAATTTAACCTTTTATTTTCAATTCTTACTAAATTGTTGATTATTTGTTATATCTTTGTGAAGTTACTTTATTAGTAAGGCCCATTGTATTTGGGGTATATTTTATTTTGATTATGACGCAGATAGTAGTTACACTTGAGAATGGGGCTGACAGTTCTTTGCTGCAGCGTATGATTGAGAATATGAAGGGTGTTCTTAACGTGTCGGTTAGGAGTAAGAAGGATGATGCCGATGCGTGTGATTCTACATTTGTCGATAAATTACGTGCAATCAAGAGCCAGATTGATCCCGAACAGATTGACCTTAGTGATGATCGCACTCAATATATTATGTCGAAATGAAGAGGCTGTTTTTAGACACGAATTTTATCATCGACTACTTTGTGCGCGATGATTATAGAAGTGTTTCTGAACAACTTCTCGTAGAGGGAGCAAAGCGTGGGTATGAGTTTTGCATTTCTTTTCTTTCGGTTGCCAATTTTGCATACATACTCCGTAAGCAACCGTTTGAGCAACGGCAGAGTGTAATAAGGCAATGCTGTGAAGTTTTTACGGTTGTGAATAATACATCATACCAGATAGACAGTGCATTGAGTCTCGAAGCCATCGACTTTGAGGATGCATTACAGTATCAGTCGGCCGTAGATGCCGGCTGTGATTGTATTATAACTCGTAACTCAAAAGACTTTAAATTCTCAAAGATTCCTGTTTGCTCGGCCGTTGAGTTTATGGAACGCTATTTGGGCTGAAGACCTGTTACAGGTATTCGACTTCGGGGGTGAGGGTGATGCCCCATTTGGCGCGGACGTCGGCTATGATGTCGCGGGCGAGGGCTGTTATCTCGATGCCGGCGGCGTAGCCTGTGAGGTTGACGAGCACGAGGGGTTGTGTGGGCCATGTGCCCACGTTCCAGCGGCGGTAGCCTTTCCAGCCTGATTTGTCGATGAGCCAGGCTGCCGACAGTTTGATGCCGGGCTCGCCATTGGGGGTAATGGTCTCGTGGGCGGGCATTGTGGATGTGTCAATTCCCATGTTGGTTGCTGCCTCGATTACCTGCCTGTGGGCGCGGGGTGATACAACGGGATTCTTGAAGAAACTGCCCGCGCTGCCGGTTTCTGTTACTTCGGGGAGTTTGCCGCGACGGGTGCGTATCACTTCTTCTCTCACGTCGAGCGGTGTGATGTGGTCACCAAGATGTGAAAGCGTGCGGTGAAGGTTGCCGTAGGACAGTTTGGGGCAAGGCTTTTTAGACAGGACGATGTCGGTAGCCACAACTATGAGCCTGTTTTTGAGCGGTTCATGCTTGAGGGCCGAGTCGCGGTAACCGTAGGCCATGTCATCGTGGCTAAGTATTACTTCGCGTTTTTCCTGCCGGTCGTAGCAGTGAACGGCTTTGACCATGGTGCCTATTTCGGCACCATAGGCGCCTACATTCTGTACGGTAGCTCCTGCAACGGTGCCGGGAATGAGCGACAGATTTTCCGTTCCCCACAGTGCCTTGTCACACATTTGCTTGGCAAGGTTGTCGAGTACACAGCCGGCGTGTACTCTTACGGTTGCCGTGTTCTCGTCCTCTGCGATTGTCTCGATTGTAGTGTCTGTGCATCTCAGTATGGCTCCTTCGTAGCGATAGACTGTGAACAGGAGATTGCTCCCCTGCCCTATCGCCTTTATGGTACCATGTGATATGGACTCGTAGGCCGGGTCGGTGAAAAATGTGTGGAGGTCGGATGCGCTGCCCCACTCCACCAGAGCATCGGCGGTACCGTCGATGCCCATGGTGTTGAGCGGTTTTAGCGGCGCGTTGCAGGTTATGTGGAGCATGCGTTTATTCTTTTGTGCCGTAAGCGAGGTCGCCGGCATCGCCCAGTCCCGGGACGATGTAGCTGTGGGCGTTGATTTCGGGGTCGATTGCTCCTACCCAGATGGTGGTCTTGTCGGCAGGGAATGTACGCTTCACGTAGTCGATGGCCTGCTGGGATGCTATTACCGAGGCTACGTGGATGTGTGCCGGTGTGCCTTTGGTGAGCAGGGCGCGGTAGCTGAGTTCCATCGATGCGCCGGTGGCAAGCATCGGGTCGGCCAGGATGAGCACTTTTCCGTCGAGTCGCGGCGAAGCGAGATATTCGATGCAGATGTCGAAGTTCTCTTTTTCCTTGTATTTGCGGTAGGCGCTCACAAAGGCGTTTTCGGCCGTGTCAAAGAAGTTGAGGAATCCCTGGTGGAACGGGACTCCGGCGCGGAAGATGGTGCCTAACACTACTTTATCGGCTATTACGTCACACTCGGTCTGGGCGAGCGGAGTTGTAATGGTCTCCTTTTTGTAGGCAAGAGTACGGCTGATCTCAAAAGCCATAATCTCGCCCATACGCTCGAGATTGCGGCGGAAACGCAGCATGTCACCCTGTATATTCACATCGCGCAGCTCTCTCATATACTGGCTCATGAGCGAGCGGTAATCGGCAAAATTTACTACTTTCATCTCCTGATAAATGGTTTTATATATTTTGATTTCAAAGTTACACTATTTCTCCCACACGCGCAAATATATTAGGCGCGAGGGGCGAGGGGCGAGGTTCAAGGTACGAGGTACGAGGCGCGGGGTACGAGGTCGCTGATTTTGGGGACGCGGCGTGCCGCGTAGGCTTCGCAATATAAACAACGTGTTGATTTCAAGTTAATAGGGACGCGATAAATCGCGTTTACCGGAGACAAAAAGGATACCAGGGCGAGGGACGAGGTTCGAGGTTCGAGGGACGAGGTTCAAGGGACGAGGTTCAAGGGGCGAGGGTCTATGGGCGAGGGTCTATGGGTGGGGGGAGGTGATTGCGGTGCAAAGATAATGTGTGTTTGGGGCGGGTGTGATGCAAAATATTAAAAAAATGAATTTTTTTAAGGGGAATTGGATTGGGGGGGTACAAAAGCGGGGCCTGTCATCTCGACAGGCCCCGCTTTACCTTATATAAAACCAATCTTAAATGTATCTGTTTTAGAATGCGTTAAATTACAGGACGCCTTGTGCCATCATGGCGCGGGCTACTTTCATGAAGCCGGCTACGTTGGCGCCTTTGACGTAGTTGATATAGCCGTCGGGCTCGGTGCCGTGGGCTACGCACTGGGCGTGAATGTTGGCCATGATGTCTTTGAGTTTGGCGTCGACTTCGGCTGCGCTCCATGAGAGTTTCTGCGAGTTCTGTGCCATCTCGAGTCCCGAGGTGGCTACGCCGCCGGCGTTTGCAGCCTTGCCGGGTGCATAGAGTATCTTGGCGTTGAGGAATTCTTTAATTGCCTCGGGGGTCGAGGGCATGTTGGCGCCTTCGCTCACGGCGATGCAGCCGTTGGCGAGCAGTGCTTTGGCGTCCTCGCCGTCAATCTCGTTCTGGGTTGCCGACGGCATGGCGATGTCACATTTAACGCGATGCCAGGGGCGTTCGCCGGCAAAATACTGAACCTGCTCGGGGTATTCTTCGGCTACCTCGCTTATGCGTCCGCGATATACGTTCTTCAGCTCGAAGATGTAGTCGAGCATGGCGGGGGTCATTCCGTCGGGGATATATATTGCACCCGAGCTGTCGCTCATCGATACAACGACGGCTCCGAGTTCGAGAAGTTTCTTGGCTGTGTATGTGGCTACGTTGCCCGAGCCTGAGATTGCCACGCGCTTGCCCTTGATGTCGATGCCGCGTGTGGCGAGCATGTTGAGCAGGAAGTAGCAGTTGCCGTAGCCGGTAGCTTCGGGGCGAATGAGCGAGCCGCCGAATTCGAGACCTTTGCCGGTGAATGTGCCGGTGAATTCGCGGGCCATTTTCTTATAGTAGCCGTACATGTATCCTACCTCGCGGCCGCCTACGCCTATATCGCCTGCGGGAACGTCGGTGTCGGGGCCTATATGGCGCCACAGCTCGGCTATAAAGGCCTGGCAGAATCTCATTACCTCCATGTCGCTTTTACCGCGGGGGGAGAAGTCGCTACCACCCTTAGCGCCACCCATGGCGAGCGTGGTGAGCGAGTTCTTGAAAGTCTGCTCGAAAGCAAGGAATTTCAGAATCGACTGGTTGACCGACGAGTGGAAGCGGATGCCGCCTTTGTACGGGCCGATGGCGTTGTTGTGCTGGATGCGGTAACCCATGTTGTTGCGCACTTTGCCGGCGTCGTCGATCCAGGATACGCGGAATGAGAATATGCGGTCGGGTATACAGAGACGTTCAATGAGATTGTAACGCTCAAACTCGGGGTGCTCATTGTAAGTATCCTCGATGGTTGTGATAACTTCTTCCACGGCCTGGATGTACTCGGGCTCGTTAGGAAAACGACGCTTAAGGTCGTCGATTACTTCTATTGCTTTCATTTTACAAACCTAAAGAAATAATACTTTTTTACCTTTATTGGTTTAACGCTGCAAAAGTAATGCAAATTTTTGAGATAACATAACAAAACGTAATTATTTTTTCACGAGCAGATGCAAAATGTAATCATTTTGCATAATTTTACATGAAATCACTTACAGGGATAAACGAAAAGAGACATGCTCGGTGGCGGGTCTACACGCGGCATGTCTCTTTTATTATATCGTTATATCGTGTTCAATGGCCGTAGACTCTGAATCGCATGTCGCGATAACGGGTCACGAAGATGGCGGTGAAGAAGTATATCACTGCGAGGGCCCACATCATGAGGTAACAGTGGGTGTTGTCGTAGATGGTGGCGTTGTTGGAGTTGATGCGTATGAATCCCTCCATGCCCCATGTGGCCGGAATAAGATCGCCGAGTGCCAGCCACAGCTTGCTCATTGCATATCGTGGCCATGTGAGGCCCGAAAGGAAAAGGAACACTACCGACGTGAACACTACGACCATGAACGACATCTCGCGCTCTTTGACGATAATCTCGACGGTCATGCCGAAGAATGCCGTGGCTATGAGCATGGGGAATACAAACGGGAAGTATTGCAGCGGTGAGCCTATGTGGGGGAGCGAGAAGAATATCGGCACGAAGTGCAGCACATATATCGTGATGGGCAGGTATATGAATACGTAGCAAAGCATGCGTCCTATGACCGATGCCGACGCCGAGG
This sequence comes from uncultured Muribaculaceae bacterium, assembly GCA_947386115.1. Classification (GTDB taxonomy): domain Bacteria; phylum Bacteroidota; class Bacteroidia; order Bacteroidales; family Muribaculaceae; genus JAAVFS01. The sequence goes on along the minus strand of CANDNO010000006.1, from coordinate 13,664 downwards.
TCCTGATACCCAGAGGGTCGATGCCGCCGTTACGTAGCCGGCGCTCGTAGCTTGTGCCGCCCAGCAGGGTGATTCCCAGCAGCATGCTCTGCTGGAGAATGAGTATTATGATGCCGGGGATGACAAACGATGCGAATCCCTGCTCGGTGTCGCCGAGCATGAATGACACGTTCTCTACGGGGCTGCCCGACATGCTCGTGCCCGACATTCCGAGCGACGAGATGGTCTCGGTGCGTATCTTGGCGCCGGCGGCGAGCTGCAGGTTGGTCATGCTCATGAGCATTGATCTGTATCGCAGCAGCAGCGACATGTCGCTGTAGAAGGTGACATTGGCCTGCTCGCCACGACCCAGCGAGCGCGAGTAGTCGTGGGGTATATAGAGTATGCCGTAGCAGTCCTTGGCGTCCTTCCAGCGTCGTGCCTCGGCCATGTCGGTGGCATAGCCTATGATGTGGATTGCCTCGGTAGCGTCGGTCATGCGCACGAATTCGCGGCTCTGGGCCGAGCGGCAGTCGTCGACCACGGCAACGGGAATCTCGCGAGCCACCTCTGGATTATAGATGAGCGTATACACGAGGGGGTAGACGAGAGGCAGGAAGATGAAGAAGAGCAACACGCCCACGTCGGTAAGCGACAGGTTGAGTTCGCGTCTCATGACCCGTGCCACATCGAGAGTCCAGTATTTTATTTTTTTCAACATATCGCTAAGGCACATAAACGGGGTTTAAACATCTTTTTTTCAGTCGCCATGCTATCGCGCAGGCTCCGAGCACAAACATTATCAGTGCCACATAGAAGTAGCGCGAGTAGTAGAGGTCGATGCCGTTGAGCGCCTGGTCGATATAGATGAGGAAATACCAGCGCACGGGCAGTATGTAGCTGAAGATGCCGATGGCACCATACATGTTCTCGACCGGGAACGAGAAGCCGGCTATCGAGAAAGCCAGTATACCCATGAGGCAACAGGCGCTAAGGGCAAGTCGCAGGTTGGGGATGGCCGAGCATACTATAAGCGCGAACGACTGGCATGCGATGACAAACAGCGGCATGGCGATGAGCATATTGCCGGGGTGCCCGCACGGGAAGTGGAAATACTTGAACAGCAGCGCGTCGAAGAACCATCCTATCATGGTAAACACGATGGTCTGTGGCAACAGCTTGCCAATGATGGCCGTCGTGACTGAGCCATGGGCTGTCGCGAGCCAGCCACGCGATGTTCCGTGCTTTATTTCACCACATATCGCGAAGCATGTGAGCAGGAATATCATCAACTCGAGCAGGCCGGGTATGAATGAGTTGCACAGGTATATCGAATAGTTGGTCCACGGGTTGCCCAGCGGGTGTACGTCAACGACGACGGGTTGAAGCAACGTGCCGGCGATCTCCTCGCTGATGCCTCGCCCCGTGAGAGATGTCTCCACGACTTTGCCCGATGTGAGCACGGCCATGGTCTTGAAACCCTTGAAAGACAGGGTGCCCGGCACGAAGTAGGTCATGTTGCTGTAATAGGTGAGGGTAGGGGTGCGCCCGGCCAGGGCGTGGGCTTCAAACTCGCGCGGAATGAGGAAGAAACCGTAGATTTTCCCCGATCTCACCATTGCCATGGCCTCGTGATAGCTCGTGGCATGTTCCTTGATGTCGATGAGCTCGGTACTGCCCAGCGACTGGGTGAGAGTGCGCGACATCGACGAGTTGTCGAGGTCGACAATGGCCGTGGGTACCTTGGTGGGAAGACCCTCCTCCATGAGGTTGAGGAAGAAAAAGGCCACGGTGAGGGGTATGATGACCATGCCCCACAGGTAAACCCGCCGCGAGCCCCATCGGGATAGCTCGCGCCTCATTGTCGCTCCGAGTCCTTTTGCAAACATCTTTTTCAGTAATTATTTGATAATATATCGTTTAACGATAGATGACGGTCATTCCCGGGCGCAGGTTGGGAATGGAGTCGAGCGGGCGTGCTTTGATCTGGAACGTGCGGCTATCCCAGTCGCCGGTCGACTTGGTGGCGCGCCAGGTGGCGTAGGAGCCCATGTCCTGGATGTAATAGATGCGGGCTTCGACTTCTTTCTTGTCGAGAGCCGGAATCATTACCTTGATGGTCTTGCCCAGGGTGAGATCGTTGAGCAGTTCCTCGCGCACGTTGAATGTCACCCACTTGTCGTCGGTGCGGAGCAGGTTCATGATGGGAGCACCCATGGCCACAAGCTCGCCCTGGTGGGGGTAGATCACATCAATCTGTCCGTCGCAGGGGGCTACAAGATACTGGTCGTCGAGAAGGGCGTTTACCTCGGCTACACCGCCGCGGGCTACGCCTACCATGGCGCTTGCGCTCTGCTTGTCCTCGCTCTGAGCGCCCTGCTTGGCCAGGCTGTACTGGCTCTCGGCCGCACGCTCGGCCGCTACTGCAGCGTCGTAAGCTGCCTTGGCCTCGTCACGTTTTTGCTCCGAGACAACACCTTTGGTGAACAGGGCCTCCATGCGGTCGTAGGTCTTCTTTGTGATGCCTACGGCTGCCTTGGCCTGTTGCCATAACTGATAGGCCGACTGGATGATCTGTACGCGGGTGCCCGAGTCGACCTTGCGGTTCATGGCTTCGGCTGCCTCGACCATGTTCTCGGCCTGGAGTAGCTTGGCTTCGGCCAGGGCCGAGTGTATGTGCACGAGGGTGTCCCCCTCCTTGACCATGTCGCCCTCCTTGACCATGAACTCGGTCACGCGGCCGGGCAGGGTGCCCGAGATGCGCACCGATGTGGCGTCGGCCTGTCCCTCGATAAGTTCGGGCGGCTCTTTTATGAACAGGAAGCCTACCAGAGCGAGCAGCGCTACCAGAATAACGACGATGGCCAGCGACGACATCAGGCGCCGGTTCTCTTTCTTCTCATCGATTGTGTTTTGAATATTGTCAGCCATATTCTTATGTTTTATTTTCTTTATAATCAATAGTTCATGCGTCCCAGCACCTTGTTGAGGTAGACGTCGCAGAGTTGTACCTCGATCATGGCGTCGATTTTCTCGCTATGGGCTTTGAGCCATGCCGTCTGTGCCTCGAGTACGTTGTCGGTGGTGAGCACACCCTCGCTGAAACCTATGCGTGCGTTGTCGAGATTCTCGTTGGCCTTGGTCTCGTTGGTGATGGTCATGAGATAGGTTTTCATGGCCTCCTGAGCCTTGAAGGCGGCCTGCGATACCTGGAGGGTTATTTTCTCCTTGGCGTCGTCAAGCCGCAGCTCGGCAACCTTCTGCTCGGCCTTGGCGGCGCGGTACTTGTTGTAGTTGCCGCCCCAGTGCCAGATGGGTACCGATACCATAACGCCTACCGAGAACGCGCCGTCGAAGCGTTTCTTGAAACCGTCATACATATTGGGGTTACTGAACGAGTATGACCCTATCAGCGCAATGTTGGGCAGCATCGACGACATCGCCACCTTGCCCTGCTGGTGGGCTATCTGAGTGGCTTTTTCGAGAGCGCGGATGTCGTAGCGGGCGGCATATACATTGGGCATGTCGTAGCTCGTGGCTATCTCGGCCGACGTGTTGACCTGCTCGATGCTCTCGTCGGCCACATGCATGTTCGACTCAACGGGCAGTCCGCACAGCTGGGCGAGCAGCATGCGCGAGAGCACGAGACCGTTCTCAACCTTCGTGAGGTCTATCTGTGCCTCGTTAAGCTTGACGTCGACAGTGAGTTTGTCGCTGCGGGTGGCCACACCCTCGTCGAGCATGAGCTGCACATTGCGGTCGAGGGAGTCGAGCAGGGCCACGTAGCTTGTGGCGAGCTCGTGTTTGGCCGACAGTGATACCACCTGCCAGTAGGCGGCATCGACGGCATAGACCACATCCTGGCGGGCGGCTGCGTGAAGGTCCTTGGCGAGGTCTTCGGCATATCCGGCCAGTTTGTTCATGGCCACAATCTTGCCACCCATGTAGATGGGCTGTGTGAGAGTAACGGCTCCGAACACCACGTTGTGTATGTCATAGGTCATGGCCTCCTTGGGTATGAGGGCCACGGTCGACGGTACATACTGTCCGTCGGGGCCTTTTATGGGCATGTGTGTTGACGGGTCGGTAACGAGATTGAAGTCGTATGAACCGGTCTGGGGGTTGAAACTCTTGGTTGGCAGCAACTGGTCAGAGTCAAATATCGAGATCTTCTTCTGATTGTACATGTATCCGCCGGCAAAGTCGATGGCAGGCAGATAGGCGGCAAATGCCTCCCGGCGCTGATAGCCGGCAGCTTTGACGCGTTCCTGCTGCATGAGCAATTCCTTGTTGTGGGAAAGAGCGAGCGACCGGCATGAGTCGAGCGAGTAAACCTCGGCTCCGGCGGTTAGTGTGGATGATACCAGAAGCAGAGTCGCTATTAATGATGATCTTGAACTCATGGCGATGAAGGGTTACTGTTGAAACGATATGAAAATGCAAAGTTAGAAAAATGTATATACACTCCAAATAAAAATGTGGGGTATATCGGTGCTTTCGGGTGCCACTTGTAGCCGATACGACTTTTTTGCACCTCATTGCACCAAGTATAACGCCGGGGAAGTTATAAAAGTTCCCAATACTTCTTAAAATTTCCAATCACTAATATGTTGTTCCACACTATGTACCATGTTTACAATTTTTCACTTCCATGTTGTGTGATTATCCAAATTTTCACACTATATTTGTCGAGCGTAATAACGAATGCACCCCAATTATTGCACCTGGAAAACGTCCTGCCGCCGACCCCATCTGTATCGATCGCCAATCTTAAATGTATTCTTAGCAACCGGCACTCTCTCTCCACGACCCACGTTTTCCTGTTTTTCGCGGGTGTGACATTTACTTCAAGTGAACCAAACTCAATCCATGAGCCAACTAATGGAAAAAGAACTGAACCTCAACGACATCACGAACATAAGCAGTATATCCGAGTCATTTAGTCATGCCGGACAGGATTACATTTTCTCACATATCATTTTTGACGAGAATGTATCACGTCACACGGCCGAGCCGGTGAGATTCAAGGGTATAACTGTCGTTGTCGTTCTCAAGGGAAGCGTCGACATCATGATAAGCTCTCACACTTACCACATGGATGCCGGCACCATCACCGTGATGGGTCCCAACGACATAATATCGACAAGCAAAAGCGACAGCTCTACCGTGGAACTTTACACTCTGTTCCTGTCGAGCGAGCTGCTTGCCGGGGTCAACTTTGATGTCAACATCATCAACCCCCGCTACATCATAGACCATGACCCGGTGTTGAGGCTCAACAACGACGAGTTGCGGCTTATATGCGGATATCTCCACCTGTTGCATCAGTGTGCCGTCAACAACAACGACGCGCCGCAGCAACTGTCGCTGATAACACGCAGCATAGGACGCAATATCGTGGTGGCTCTGATGTATCAGCTGGCTTTCCTCACCGAGAAACGTCACCTCCTGGCATGTGTTCCCGAGCCCGACGAGCATCGCCCCATGCGTTCGCGCAAGGTGAATTATGTTCACGATTTCATGCGCCTGCTGCACCAGTATTACCGCAAGGAGCGCACCGTCTCGTTCTATGCCGGGCAGCTGTGCATCTCGCCCAAATACCTGTCGCTGCTCGTGCGCGAGGTGACGGGGCGTACGGCAGCCGCCATCATCGACCAGTATGTCATCAACGAGGCCAAGAACATGTTGCGGTTCTCGGGCTACACAATCCAGCAGGTGGCCTACAAGTTGAACTTCCCCAACCAGTCGGCTTTCGGTAAGTATTTCAAGCACATAACCGGCGTGTCGCCTACATCGTTCCGCTCCAACTGAAAATATACTGCGCAGTTTTCAAGAATTTGACAAAAAAACATTACTTTTGTCATTATGAATTTCTTGAAGATATTTTGTGACAGTTTCATCGATAACTGGGACGAGCCTGCTATAACGTCATACAGCACGGGGCTCACGCTCACTTATGCAAGTCTGGGCTCACGCATCGAGCGCGTGAAACGCCTTCTCGAAGTTCTTAAAATTCCTGTCGGTACCCATGTCGCCATCGTGGGCAACAACTCCATCGACTGGATTACCAACTATATGTCGGCGATGCTATATGGAGCGGTCACGGTGACCGTCCAGGTGACGTATGATGCCGACGAGATGCTGTCGCTGCTCGCTTCGGCCGATGTCGAGATTCTCTTTATCGACCCCGAGCTCATGCCCGCCAATCCCGATTTCTCTTCCATGCCGGCCCTGAAGCTGGTGATATCGCAGGATACGCAGACGGTGCTGCATAGCCGTGCCGAGGCGTTTGAGGACGCGCAGGAATCGATCGACAGTCTTGACCAACTCTTTGTCAATCTCTATCCCGGCGGCTTCATGCCCGGCGATACCTCCATACCCGAAGTAAAACCCGACACCCCGGCGGCTATTTTCTTTACGGCCGGCACCATGGGCGCGCCCAAGCCGGTGTTGCTCAGCTCCGACAGCATGGAGGGCAACGTAATCTTCGGCATGAAGAACTCATTGTTCCCCCGTGGAAGCAACACGCTCACTTCAAGCTCGGTGGGCAATGTGTGGGGAACGATATTCAATGTTTTGGTGCCGCTGGCATCGGGAGCACATATCACCGTATTCAACGACTTCTACAATCCGGCGTCACTTGTCAACGCCTTGAGGCGTGTGAAACCCCGTAGAGTGATAATGTCGCCCCGACAGTTGCGTGAAACATATTCCATCATTGAAAACGGTTTCAGGAAAAGTAGCCTGTATCGATTCCTCAAGATGCTGCCGTTCAACAAGATGCTGTGTCATATGGCTATGCGTCGTGCTTTCAATAAAGCGCTTGGCGGTAATTGCCGCGAAGTGATTGTGGGCTCGACCAATATCGAGAGAGCGCTCAAGCACAAGCTTCACCGCGTGGGAATACGCTTTACCATATCTTATGGCCTCGTTGAGAATGGCGGCCTTGTATGCTACACCCCGGCCGAGGACTTCATTCCCACCACAGTGGGACACTCGATCAACAGCATCGTGAAGTGTCGTATAAGACCGCTGGAACTCGAGGGGTTCCCCGAAGATGTAGGCATACTCGAGACCCACGGCATGACCGTGATGAAAGAGTATTACAATGACCGCGAGAGTACATGCCAGGCGTTCACGTCGGATGGCTGGCTCTCTACCCGCGATCTTGCCGTCATCGACGATGAGGGGTACGTCACGATCGTAGGTCGTCTTGACACAATTATCGTGCGTCCCGGCGGAATTATCGTGCCTGAGCGGCTCGAAGCTACCCTTGTCGACATGCCCGAGATAATGCAGGCAGTCATAGTCGACCGAGAGGGTGTGCTCACGGCTATCGTTTATCCCGATTATGAACATGTGACCGATGATGCCTATGCAGCCATTAAGGCTGTCATCGAGCGTGTCAACGCTTACACTCCCGCCTTCATCCATATCGATGAGTTTGAAATAAGCGAGACACCGCTTGATATTACATTAAAGGGCACCGTGGCCCGCTACAAATACTTTTGACCCGTCCACGTCCTTAAAACATATACACTGAAATATTTTTAGGAGATGAATTTTTTAAAGATTTTTTCGGACGGTTTTCAAGACAACTGGGATTATCCCGCCCTCACCGATCTTGACTCGGGGCTCACGCTCACCTATGGCGGGCTGGCATCGCGCATACAGCGCATGCACATGCTGCTCGAGGCCCTGGGCGTAAGGCCCGGTGCACGTGTCGCCGTTGTGGGACGCAATTCCATCGACTGGATTACCGATTATATCGGTACGATAACCTACGGCGCCACTGTTGTCACTTTACCACCTGCCTACGATAGCCAGGAGCTTATATCTTTGCTTGCCGAGGTGGGCACCGAGTATCTGTTCATCGCCCCCGAGTTATATGATAAGGACAAAGTCGATCTGAGCTTCTCGCCAATGATAAGGCTCGTCATTTCGATCGATACCATGCAGGTTCTGGCCCGCCGGCCCGGGGCCGTCAACAATCCCGAGATGATTATCGCAGGCATAGATCAGGAGTTTGTGAGCCTGTATCCTTACGGTTTTACACCTGATTGTACTACGGCGCCGGTTGTGGCGCCCGACTCGGTTGTAGCTGTGTTTTTCACATCGGGCACGACGCGACGTCCACAGCCGGTCATGCTCATGGCCGACAATCTCGAGGGTAATATCATCTATGGCATCAAGACGGCTCTTCATCCCCGCCATTCGAGCGCTGTGACATCGACGTCGCTGGGCACCGTGTGGGGCACGATATTCAATCTTCTGGTACCGCTGTCGTCGGGCGCGCATCTGTCGGTATTTGCCGATGTCAAGAATCCAGCCGCTCAGGCAAAGGCGTTCATGAAGGCAAAGCCCCGCCGCATTATGATTTCGTCGCTCGTGATGTCACGGTTCTACGACTACGCCTTGAAGATGCATCAAGGCAAGCGTTCCATGCGCTGGCTGTCGGCCCTTCCCGGCGGCGACAAGATGTCGGCCGGCTTGATGAGGCTTACCATAGGGCGTCTTCTCGGAGGCAATTGCCAGGAACTCGTGATCGGATACACACAGCTTGGCCCCTCGCTGTCCTACAGGCTGCGCCAGGCAGGAGTGCACTTTACAGTCGTGTACGGGCTCACGGAGTGCGGAGGCCTCGTGGGTTATGTCCCGGCTTCAAATTATCGTGTGGGGACGTCGGGACGCACCATCAACAGCCTCGTGAAATGTCGCGTAAGGCCGGTAGATTACAAGGGGTTGCCCGAGAAAGCCGGTGAGCTCGAAGTGAAGGGTATGACCGTGATGAAAGGCTATGCCGGCGATGGCTCCCATGCCTCGATAACTTCCGACGGCTGGCTGTCGACAGGCGATATCGCTACCATAGGCAAGGATGGCGACCTTACCATCCTCGGACGCACCGATACCCTCATACATCTTGACCGCGGTGTGGTGGCGCCCGAGCACCTCCAGACCATCCTTTACGAGATGCCGCAGGTAGCCCACGCCATAGTGGTGTCCTGTGACGGAAAGCTTAAAGCTATCATCCACCCCGACCATGATGCAATCAACGAGATGTATTCTCCCGGCGAGGTCGATGTTGAAAGAGTCATACACAGTGCTGTGGCCGAGGTGAACCGCACTCTCTCGTTCATCGAGCGCATCGATGAGATAGAGGTGAGCCACGAGCCGCTCAAACTCACCTGCAAGGGCACAGTAGCACGTTACCATTATTGTTAACCATTATATTTACTATGTTTAAATTTAAAACAATCTTCATCACATCAATGCTCGTGATCACCGCCTGTGGCAGTGACAGCGGTAGTGTTTCCAATATAATCGAAGTTCCCTCGCCGGAGCGTCCTGCCGGACAGGAGGACATGATAGCCTTTGCCGCCGAGCCTATCGATACTGTCAAGGTAGGTATCATCGGTCTCGGAATGCGCGGCCCCGGTGCTGTAGAGCGTATGCTTAACATTGATGGTGCTAAGGTTGTGGCACTGTGTGATATCGAGCCTGAGCGCTGCGACTCGGCTCAGGCCATGATTCTGCGTGCGGGAGCTCCCGCCGCCGACATCTATACAGGCAGCGACAGCGCCTGGCGAGAGCTTGTGGCCCGTCCCGACATTGACCTGGTTTACGTAGCAACCGACTGGAAGAATCATGCCCGCATGGGTCTTGCTGCCATGGAGGCGGGCAAGCATGTGGCCATCGAGGTTCCCGCCGCAATGTCGCTCGACGAGATATGGGACCTTGTCAACACCAGCGAGCGCACCCGCAAGCACTGCATGATGCTCGAGAACTGTGTCTACGACTTCTTCGAGATGAACACCTTGAATATGGCTCAGAACGGCGTGTTTGGCGATATCGTTCATGTCGAGGGTAGCTACATCCACAATCTGGCCGATTTTTGGGATGCGTACTATGACAACTGGCGCCTCGACTATAACCATCACAACCGTGGCGACGTTTATCCCACCCACGGCATGGGCCCGGCATGCCAGCTCCTTGACATTCACCGAGGCGACCGCATGAAGACGCTCGTAGCCATGGATACCGACCCCTTCACCGGTCCCGGGCTTGTCGAGAAACAGACCGGCGAGCGCCCCGCCGACTATCTTAACGGTGACCACACCATGACGATGATACGCACCGAGAAAGGCAAGACCATCCAGATACAGCACGATGTGGTGAATCCGCGCCCCTACAGCCGTATGTACCAGCTCACCGGCACCAAGGGCTTCGCCAACAAGTATGGCCGTCAAGGCTATGCTCTCGAGCCCGATACCGCCACAATGAGCGGCATGCCCGACCTTTACAACCTTAATGCCCACGACTGGCTGTCGGCCGAGCAGGAGGCTGCACTCCTCGAGAAATATACCCACCCGTTCATAACCGAGGTGGGCGAGATAGCCAAAAAAGTTGGCGGACACGGTGGTATGGACTACATCATGGACTACCGCCTCATCTACTGCCTGCGCAACGGTCTGCCCCTCGATATGGATGTGTATGACCTCGCCGAGTGGTGTTCGCTCGTGCCCCTCACGGCATTATCGATCGAGAACGGTTCGGCACCCGTCGCCGTCCCCGATTTCACCCGCGGCTCCTGGAACAAGCTGCAGGGCTACCGCCCCGCCACCAAGTAGTTTTATGGCCAATACGTATACAAAAATACTTTTGCATGTTGTTTTTGCCGTAAAACACAGGGATGCCAGCATTTCTCCGTTGTGGGCTACCGAACTATATTCTTATTTTGCAGCGGCTCTGCGCAATCATGGTTCTTATGCGCTGGAAATAGGAGGCATAGAAAACCATGTGCATATATTTTTTGATTACAATCCCAAAGTCCCTCTGCCGGATATGATTAGAGATATGAAAAGCTTCTCCTCCAAGTTTATCAATGAGCATCATATTTTGCCATGCCGGTTTGAATGGCAACGGGGGTATGCATGTTTTTCATATTCCGCATCTCAAATCGATGCAGTTAAGAGATACATTCAAAACCAATATGAGCATCATCGAGGATGTTCGCTTGCCGACGAGGTGAAGAATATGTTAAGCAAGTTTGGGATTGATTATGATGAGCGATATATATTTGCCGATGCCGAGTAGGAGGGGCAGCTACGCAGCCCGTTGTTGGTGATATAGGTCATATTTACCACAAGCCGAGTACAGCTACGCTGCACTCGACATGTGGCTAACACTAAGAGGCAGCTACGCTGCCATAAAGGCACCCACAGGTGCCACGACGTGGGCGTTATCCTGCCCGGGCACCAGAGGGCGCCACGACATGATTTTGGACGCTATCCTTGCCGGGATAGAGAAGTGGCTAACGGGCTCCGTAGGAGCCTTTTGGGCGGCGTAGCTGCCCAAAAGCGTTAGCCACATGTCGAGTGCAGCGTAGCTATACTCGGCTTGTGGTAAACGACACCACCCCTCTCCCTCCCACGCCGCGCATGCGCGGCGTGGGGACATTATTGAACATGCCGCAGGCATGTCCCTACGTTTCCACCAAACATGGGCGTGGGGAATATTGTGAAATTGATGAAAATGAACGAAATATGAAGAAAATACTTGTCATAGGTGCCGGTGGATTCATCGGCGGGTTTATTGCGGCCGAGGGGCTCCGTCGCGGTTATGATGTGTGGGTGGGCGTGCGCGCCTCGACCTCGATGCGCTATCTCGACGATGAGCGGTTGCATCGCGTGGTACTCGACTATGACAGCCCGGCCGACGTGCGCCGAGCGCTCGCGGCGGCGTTGCCCGAGGGTGAGCGATGGAATTATGTGATTCACAATCTCGGTGCCACGAAGTGCACTCGTTTCAGCGATTTCAACCGTATAAACTACGACTACCTGCGCACGGTGGTCGAGGCTCTGAAAGCTGTCGATAAGGTTCCCGACAAGTTCCTTCTCATGAGCAGCCTCAGCGCTCTCGGTCCCGGCGACGAGCGTCACTATGCGCCACTCACCAACGAGACTCCGGCCAACCCGAACACCCGCTACGGCCTGTCGAAAATCAAGGCCGAGCAGTATCTCGAATACAGCGCCGGCATACCCTATGTGATTTTCCGCGCCACCGGTGTGTATGGTCCCCATGAGCAAGATTATCTCATGATGATAAAGAGCATCGACAGCCACTGGGACTTTGGCGTGGGATTCAGAAAACAGATGCTCACATTCATCTATGTCGATGACCTCGTGGTGGCGATGTATGATGCCCTTGTAAGCGATAAAACGTTGAATAAGCGGTATATCATCTCCGAGCCCCAGGCCTACACTCAGCGCGAGTTCCGCTCTATCGTGGCAAAGGCTCTCGGAGGGCGCTTTGTCATCCCCGTCAAGCTCCCAATGTGGATGGTGTATGTGGCATCGGCCGTGGCTGAGAAGATAGGCGTGATGCGTGGCAAACCCTCGACTCTCAACCGCGACAAGTACAAGATAATGAAGCAGCGCAACTGGACGTGTGACGTGACACCCGCACAGCGCGATTTCGGCTTCACTGTAGCCTTCCCGCTGGAGCGAGGCGTTGAGGAGACCGTCAAAGTTTATAAGGCCGAAAAAACAGGCTTAAAACACTCGTAGCGATGGCACGCCTTTCTTCACGCCCGCTGTGGGTCAACCTGTGGGTGTTTCTGACGCTCCTTACGGCCTTCACCGTGCCGTTGATGTGTAATGTCTTGCCGGCAGATCTTGGAGTGTTCATTCTCATCTATCCTATCTACTCCTGGCTGGGTGCTTTCATAAGCTGGAAGGTCTATCCCACGCGCAGCGATATTTTCTGGACACTCATGATCCTGGTGTGGAGCACGTTCACCCTTATGTGGCTGCCTGCAATATTGTGATAATCAAATATTATTTATGGAAAAAGATACCGACAAATACAAGATAAGTGCTGTTATAAACACCTACAACGCGGCCTCTCAGCTGCCTCGCGCGCTCGAATCGTTGCAGAAGTTTGACGAGATTGTGGTGTGTGACATGGAGAGCACCGACGATACCCGCGAGATTGCCGAGCGCTACGGAGCCCGCGTGGTGATATTTCCCAAGGGCGACTATAACATCTGCGAGCCGGCCCGCGATTTTGCCATACACTCGGCTACCTACCCGTGGGTCATTGTGGTCGATGCCGACGAGGTGGTTCCCGACACCCTGCGGGAGTATCTCTACGAGTACATACGCCGGCCCGACTGTGCCGAGGCCCTGTCGGTACCGTTCGCATCGATGTTCATGGGTCGCTTCACATCGACCAAGGCCGAGAGACATGTAAGATTTTTCCGCCAGGACAAGGCCGAGTGGCCTCCGATAATTCACTCGCGTGTACGTATCGACGGCCGCACCGAAAAGATTCCGGCCCGTCGGCCACTTGAGATAGAGCATTTTGATGATCCCACGCTGGCTCAGCGCATTACAAAGATGAACCGTTACAGTGACAACGAGGTTGAGAAGCGCATAAACCGCCGTTACTCTACGTTGTCGCTACTCGTGAGGCCGTGGCTGTTCTTTTTCAAGATGCTGATTCTAAAGGGCAGCATTCGCGACGGGCGCCGTGGTATAATACGAGCCTACATGGAAATGATGTACCAGGTGGCACTGCTTGGCAAGCACCTGGAACGCACAGCCAAATAATAAAACAGCCAGAAAAAAAATTGGCGTATAGGTCAATTCGGGTGCTGAAATCTTTGTAACGGCCATATTGCACAG
>CANDNO010000005.1 GCA_947386115.1 uncultured Muribaculaceae bacterium | reverse complement strand
ACACGGGGGTCAATTTAAATAATTTCATGGGGGTCAATTTGTTGGGAATATCCATCATATCGTATATCTGATAAAAGCAAACTGGGCATGACCTACAACGGCCAGTTTACATCCGGAGCACGCGCACGCGCGTTGACGACCGGGACATCGGGCTCATTCAGTAACGACATCAACTACAATGCTCCAATCGAGTTTCACAATGTGGCCTTGAAGTATGTGTCGCAGATAGGGCTTACAGTAGGCGGTGATTATACGCGCTACAGTGAGGACCGCACCCAGCACCTGAGAATGGCGGGAGAGGATGTTGACCGAGTCGTGGCTACCAACCGACAGTCGATAAACCGCTACCATGCCTACGCAGATCAGATGCATGACCTGGCGGGGTGGCAGCTGAGCTATGGCGTCGAGTACCAGCATGCCGATGATTGCAGCCGCCAGTCGTATGTCACTCCTGCGGGACCGGGTTTTGACGGTACACTGCGAGAGGATGTCGCCAATGCCTATGCCGGGCTACAGCACAGTTTCGGCAACGGACTGTCGTTCAACCTGTCGGCCAAGGGGGAGTATTACCATAATAACGGTAGTCACGAATGGAATTTCATACCGTCGCTCGGTGCCACCTACTACAAGACGGCGTGGAGTATTTTCCAGTTCAATTTCACTACTCAGCGGGTGTATCCGTCATACTGGGACCTGCATTCGGGTACAAACTATCTCAACGACTACAGCCTGGTTTTGGGTAATCCTGCCTTGCAGCCTTATCTGAACTATTCGGCTCAGCTTTCTTACATAATGAAGCAGAAGTATGCGGCGACATTCTATTTCCAATATGGCGACAAGGCGAGCGTGCAGTTGCCGTATCAGTCGCCCGACGAGCTACGGCTTGTCTACCAGACGATCAACATGAACTATAAGCGCATCGTGGGATTGAACCTGCACGCGCCTTTCAATGTGGGTTATGTATGGGATGCCACAGCTACCGTCAATGTGTTCAACCAGCGTGAACGGGCCGACCGTTTCCATGACATCAGCTTCGATAACAGCAAGTGGATTTTCTATGGCGGGCTGAATAATACGATACGTTTTACGCGCACGTGCCCCGTGACGCTGTCGGTCGATGCCGCATACATCTCGCCGGCCATCCAGGGCTCTGGCACATTCAACAGCTTGTGGCGAGTCGACGCCGGCCTCAAATGGCAGTTGGGCCGGAAGCGTTGCTGCGAGCTGACTATAAAGGCCGACGATATCTTCAACACCTGGAGCCCGACGATGCGGATTGACCGCTCGGGTCAGGACTTCAGGATGAAGGTCCGCGACATGACCCGTAACGTGAAGGTGACGTTCGTGTGGCGTTTCAACGGATTCAAGCCTGCCGACACTACTGTTGACACTTCACGTTTCGGGACCGGGAAATAAGCATGGCCGGGAATCAGTCGATGCGCAGGGCGAAGCCACCGCCGGGGGCAAGGTGCAGGCTGAGCGTCTCGGTGTTGTTGACGTCGCGCTCCGAGCGGCGGTAGTCGCGGCCCTTGCGGTGGGCGTTGGCACCGTCGGTAAACATGATGGCCCGATGGGTGCCCGGCGACAGGAAGGAGAGGTCGATGTCGAGGTCGCGGGGTGTACGGTCGGTGATGCCGCCAACGTACCAGGTGGAACCTTTACGGCGGGCAGTCACGATGTATTCGCCCATCGAGGCTGCGAGCACGCGGGTCTCGTCCCACACGGTGGGCACATCGGCGATAAAGTCGGTGCATTCCTGCTCGCGCATATAGTTGGACGGGTTGTCGCAGAGCATGTTGAGAGGCGAGTCGAATATCATGTACAGCGCGAGCTGGTGGCAACGTGTGCCCTGGCTCATGGGCTCGGAATTACTGGGGCGATAGTTGCCGATCGAACCGTTGAGCATGGCGCCCTGAGTGTAGTCGAGAGGACCGGCGACCTGCCTGATAAAGGGTATCATGACGTCGTACTTGGTCTGGTCCTTGTCCTCGCTTACCCATTTAAGGTTTTCGAGGCCAAACACACCCTCGAAGTTCAACAGGTTGGGGTAGGTGCGGTTCATGCCTGCCGGTTTGTACATGCCGTGGAGGTCGAGCACGAGGTTATACTTGGCGGCGATATCGGCCGAGCGGTATATGAAGTCGGACACTTCCTGGTCGTCGCGGTTCATGAAATCGACCTTGAAACCTTTGATGCCCATGTCGGCATAGTGGCGGCAGACGCCCTCGATGTCCTTGTCAAACGCGCGGTAGCCGGCCCACAGGATAAGGCTGACATTACGCTCCCGGGCATAATTAACGAGCATGGGAAGGTCGATGTCGGGGTTGACTTTGAAGAGGTCGGCATTGCCATTGTCGGACCATCCATCGTCGAGAATGACATACTCGATGCCGTTTTTCGATGCGAAGTCTATATAGTATTTATATGTGTCGTTGTTAATTCCGCTCTGGAAGTCGACGCCGTCGATATTCCAGTCATTCCACCAGTCCCATGCTACCTTGCCGGGGCGTATCCAAGAGATATCATCGAGGCGTGAGGGCTCGGCAAGTAGGTAGGACAGATTGCTCGACGCGAGGTCGCTGTCGGAGGCAGTCACGATGGCTACGCGCCAGGGGAACGAACGCGGACCGTCGACGCGGGCTATATAGTCTTCATATTCCTTGACTACCCACTGAATGTATCCGCCGGCTTCAACCTCCTTGGGGTAGGGGGCGAACACGCCGCGGAGCGAGCTCTCGGGCGATGTCGAGTTGACATACATGCCGGGGTAGCTCACGAGGTCGGCCTCGGTGATGCATAGCTTGACACCCTCGGGACGCTCTACCACCACGGGGAGGAATGCCAGACGGTCGTTGTTGAGTTGTGACAGGGGGGCCTGTGTATAGGTGTTCTCAAATGAGTTACCGAATTGAGATTTGAAATCGCCGTCTTTTCCCGATACTACGTAGGGTATTGCAGCCATAGCATCGTCGGGGATGTTATATTCGACGGTTTCTGAAACTATATTATAAGGTTTTTTCTCGGCCGATACAAAACGATAAGCGACGCCGTCATTGAAGGCGCGGAAAACCACGCTCCATTTTTTGCCAAGGTTGAGAGTGAGCTCGTTGTATTCTTCCTTGATGCTGTCGGCGCGGTAGAAGGGTGATGCAATCATGCGGCTGACACTTTTGCGCGAGGTTTTCTTTACCGAGGCCGGGGTACCTACGGTTGTACCGTCGGACAGTTTTAAACCGAGTTCGGATGGTGCAAATGCCGTTACACCGTCGCGCTCGACGCTCCATGTAAGGCGGTCGGCGGCATCGACGGTAGCCTTTATGTGTCCGTCGGGTGATTCGAGTTGATACTTTGCGCCCCAAGCGCCTAAAGAAACAAAGATGAGTGATGAAAGGAACAGTTTTCTCATGCTGTAGTGATATTATTTCATGGTTATGACGAACGAGTGAACCGAAATCATTATTCTATAGTCAAATTTAGAGACTTACCGAACCGGTTCACTGCCGGCGGGATGTGCAAAGATAATAAGGGCGGAGCAAGCGGGTGATGCAAAATGTTAACAAATTGCATTATTTAACAATTGTTAGATGTTCTTGCACGGTAGTATTTGTTGCCGGCCGACGATACTGCCAGCCGGCCGGAGGTGTTGATAATCAGCGTGTCCAGCCACCGCCAAGGGCGCGGTAGAGGTCGACAATGGCGAGATATTCGTCGCGCACGGCGTTGCTCAGCGCAATCTGGGCATCGAAGTAGCGGCGTGAGGCGTCAAGGACGTCGATGTAGCTTATAGAGCCTGCAAGATACTGGCGGTTGGCAAGGTCAACATACTTGAGGGCGGCGTCGCGGAGTTCGCGGCGACGGTCGGCGGTAAGCTGCATCTGGCGGTATGAATTGGCCGCGTTGTCGACCTCGGTAAACGCCTGCATGACGTTTTTCTCATAGGTGTAGCGGGCCTGTTCGTAGGCCGCAATCGATGCTTTGTACTTGCGCTTGTTGCGGCCGAAGTCGAGTATTGTACCGGTGATGTTGCCAAGGATGTATGAGAACGGCGATTCGAACAGATGGCTCACGCCGTCGTTCTCCCAGCCGCCGGTTATGCCTATGCTCAGTTTAGGGAACTGGTTGCTGTATGACACTCCGACGCCGGCAAGGGCAGCCTTGAGGCGCTGCTCGGAGGCTCGGAGGTCGGGCCGGCGCTCGAGTAGGGTAGAGGGTACGCCTATGGGGAGCCGCTCGGGCAGATTCTCGTCGAGGGTGTATTGTGATATGGCCCAGAGGTCGTCGGGGAAGCGTCCCATGAGAAGCGTCAGAGCATTCTTGGCCAGAGTGATGCGGCGGTTGAGGTTAGGCACGAGTGCCGCGGTTGTGGCCAGTTCCACCTTGGCCTGCTGGTAGACGATCTCGCTCGTCATGCCACCCTGAAAGCGCAGGTAGGCTTTCTCGAGATTCTCCTCACGGGTCACGAGTGCGCGCTTGACGATGTTAAGCTCGTTCTGCAAGGCTACGAGATTGAAATAGGCGGTAGCCGTCTGCGAGATGATGGTAATCTCCATGGCCCGGCGGTCTTCGACCGAGGCCATGAACTGGGCGGCGCTGCGTTGGCGGGCCTTACTCAGTCCGCCCCACAGGTCTATTTCCCAGTTGAGGCGGGCCTTGAATCCGAACTCGGAGTCGCTGGAATGCTTCTTGTTGTAGTAGTCGTTGGTCTCGTGGTCGGCACTTAACGCTCCGGTGATGGTGGGCAGATAGCACAGCTTGTCGACACCATAGAGCTGTCCGAGCTCTTCGACGCGTGCGGCAGCAATCAACAGGTCGCGGTTATGGCTCAGCGCCTCGTTGATCATATAATAGAGTGTAGAGTCGCTGTAGAATTTCCACCAGTCGATATCGGCTATGTTGAGCGAGTCGACCGAGCCATTGTCGCTGTAGGTGTCGGGCATGTCGATCTCGGGTTTGGTAAGGTTACGTGTCCCCGAGCATGATGCGAGAAGAATCGAAGCGAAGAGAGATATGAGAAGGATGTTGCGTTTCATGACTTGGACTTTTTATGTTTTGAGACAAATTTCTCCTTGGCGCGGTTGACAAGCACGAAGAAGAACGGAACGAACACGATGCCAACGGTGACGGCCACGAGCATGCCGAAGAACACTCCCGTGCCTATGTCGCGGCGGGCTGCTGAGCCGGGACCGCTTGCAAACAGCAGCGGCAGCAGGCCGAGCATGAAAGCCAGCGAGGTCATGACGATGGGGCGGAAGCGCAGGCGGGCTGCCTGTTTGGCTGCAGCGAGTGGGGGCAGCCCGGAGTCGGTGCCCTCTTTGGCAAACTCGACGATGAGAATCGCATTCTTGGCCACGAGGCCCACGAGCATTACAAGGCCAATCTGGAAATAAACGTTGTTTTCGAGTCCGCACAATGTTATACCCAGGTATGCTCCCACGCCGGCGATGGGCAGCGACAGGATGACGGCAATAGGTACCATCCAGCTTTCATAGAGGGCGGCGAGCACGAGGAACACGAACACCAGTGCGAGACCGAGTACCATCATCGTGTTGCCCGACTCGTGGCGTTGCTGATATGAGAGTCCGCTCCACTCCACGCCTACGTCAATATCGTTGATGTTGTCGTTGACGAGGCTTTCCAGAGCGTCCATGGCTTCGCCGGTGCTGTAGCCCTTGGCGGCCTCGCCCGAGATGGTGGCAGCGTTGAACATGTTGAAGCGGGTTATCGTGCCGGGGCCGGTAGTGTAGTGGCTCGTGCCGAGGGTGGTTACCGGAATCATCGCGCCACCGTCGCCCCTTACGAAGAACAGGTTGAGGTTGTCGCGGCTCGAGCGGTAAGGCGCTTCGGCCTGGATATAAACGCGGTATATGCGGTTGAACATATTGAAGTCGTTGACATATATCGAGCCTGTGAATGCTTTCATGGTCGAGAAAATGTCGCTCACTGGAACGCCGAGCATCTTGGCTTTGTCGCGGTCGACGTCGAAGTACAGCTGCGGGATATCCTGCTGCAGGGTCGATGTGAGTCCGGCAAACTGTGGCATTGCCGAGGCGCGTTCCATGATGGTATCGACGGCCGCCTGAAGCTGGGCGTAGGTGGTCTCGCCACGCGCTTCCACTACCATTTCGAAGCCACCCGAGGTTCCGAGGCCCGGAATGATGGGGGGCGACGAGAGGTGTACGCTGCTCTCGGGGTAGCGGGAGAGGTCGTCACGTATGCGGTCGCGTATCTCGGCGATGTCGTGGGTGTGGCGTTCTTCCCAGGGCTTCAGAATCACGGTGAGCGTGCTGTGGGCCTGGTTGGTGCCTACGGTGGGCGACGAGCCGGTGACGTTGAGAACATGCTCCACGTCGGGGTCGTCCATGAGGTGGGCTATGGCACGGTCGGTCACTTCACGGGTACGCTCGATGGTGGCGCCCTCGGGTAGCTCGAGCTCGACGGTAAAGTAGCCCTGGTCCTCGGGGGTCATGAAGCTTGAAGCCGAGACACGGTTCATGAACCAGATGAACACCAGCGACATGCCGAATATGACGAGCATGCGGCGCGGATGGCGTTCGGCCCCGTCGATGCCGTGGCTGTAAACGCGGTTGCCGCGGCCGAGCCACAGGTTGATGTAGCGGAATATTTTTTTCTTGCGTTTACCGTGGTTTTCGGGGCGCAACAGCTTGCTGCACATTACGGGCGAAAGCGTCAGGGCCACGATTGTGGATATTATTACCGACACAGCGATGGTAATCGTAAACTGGCGATACAGCTGGCCTGTGATGCCGGGGAGGAAGCTCACGGGAATGAACACGGCACAGAGCACCAGCGACATGGCTATCAGTGCCGACCCCAGGTTAGCCATTGCCTTTTTGGTTGCCTCGACCGGGGGAAGGTGCTCCTTGTTCATGATGCGGTCGACATTCTCGACCACAACGATGGCGTCGTCGACGACAATGCCTATGGCGAGGATGAGTCCCAGCAGTGTGAGCATGTTGAGCGAAAAACCGAAAGCGAGCATTATGCCGAATGTGCCTACAAGCGAGATGGGTACGGCCACGATGGGTATGATGGTGGCGCGCCAATTCTGCAACGACAGGAACACAACGAGTATCACGAGCACGAGGGCCTCGAAGAAAGTCTTGTAGACGTGATGGATCGACTCGGAGATGTAGGTCGTCATGTCGAACGGTATATCGTAGGAAATGCCCTCGGGGAATCCCTTGCTTATCTCTTTCATCGTGTCCTTGATGCGGGTAGCCACGTCCATGGCGTTGGCTCCGGGAAGCATCGTTATGTTGAGCACGGCCGCGTTGCCGCCGTTGATGCCGCTCTCGGTAGCGTAGGAGGATGCCTCGAGCGATACACGCGCTACATCTTTCATGCGAATCATCGAGCCGTTGTCGTTGGCGCGAATCACGATATCCTCAAACTCGTTTACGCTCGACAGGCGGCCGCGGGCCACGATGGGAACAGTGATGTCGACGCCGTCCATCGGCGACTGGCCCAGCACGCCGGCCGCGCTCTCGCGGTTCTGGTCTTTAAGCGCGTTCTGGAGGTCTTTGACGGTTACGCCCATGTCGGCCAGCTTGTCGGGCTGAACCCACAGCTGCATGGCGTAATAGCGACCGCCTACGTTGCTGATGCTGCTCACGCCGGGGACGCGGCGCAGAAGGTCTATGACATTGAGTGTGGCGAAGTTGCTGAGGTATATTTCGTCAAACTTGGGGTCGTTGGAGAGCAAGGTGATGGTCATGAGCTTGTTGGCGGTCTCTTTCTCGACCGTGATGCCGTTCTGGACTACCTCGGCCGGGAGTCGGCTCTCGGCTTTCTTCACACGGTTCTGCACATCGACGGCAGCAAGCTCGGGGTCGGTGTCGATCTCGAATGTGATGCGGGCAGTGAATCCTCCCGAGTTGGAGCTCGTGGAGTTCATGTATATCATGCCGGGAGTGCCGTTGAGTTCCTGCTCGATAGGGGTTGCGACGGCCTGGGTCACGGTCTGAGCGTCGGCTCCGGGATATGAAGCCGCTACTTTAACCACAGGTGGCACTATCTGCGGGTACTGGTCGACGGGTAGCATAATCAGTCCGATCGCGCCCACGAGCAGTATCACTATCGAGACTACGATAGAGAATACAGGGTGGTCAATAAAGAAGTTACTTTTCATCTCGGCTGTTCTTTACGGTTGTGGCACTGCCGCTCACGGGAGCTACTTTCATGCCGTTCTTGACTTTGTGATATCCCTCGACGATGATGTTCTCGCCGGCTTCGAGTCCACGCTCTATGACTGTAGTGTTGTCGAGTTCGGGGCCTGTCTCGACGAAGCGTCGCTCAACGATGCTGTCGGGTTTCACGACATAGACGTATGCGCCGCCTTTCTCGATCTCGATAGCCTTGGAGGGGACGGCTATCGCATCCTCGCGCACATCCATAAGGAGCTTTACGCGCGTGAACTCGCCCGGGAGCAGGGCGTGGTCGGGGTTTTTCATTTCGGCACGAACCGAGAATGTGCCGGTCTTGGGGTCGACCTTGGGGTCGGCGAAGTCAACCAGTCCGCGGTAGGGATAGGTCGAGCCGTCGGCCAGCGTTATTGTTACGTAAGGATCCCAGGCACGTGACGAGTCGCGCTGACCCAGATTGACATTTCGCGAACGGCTTTTAAGATATTCGAGCGAAGTCATCGAGAAGTCGATGCGCACGGTATCGCTGTTTACGACCGTGGCAAGAAGCGATTTTCCTCCGGGACCCACGAGCGTGCCTATGTCGGCGCTACGCTCCGAGATATAGCCCGAGATGGGCGATGTGACGGTGGTATAGCTCAGAGTCTGTTCGGCAAGTGAAAGCTCGGCCTCGCTCACGATAACATCGGCCTTGGCTGTCTCGTAGGCAGCAACGGCATTGTCGAGATCGAGGCGCGATGCAGCGTTCTGCTCGTAGAGCGGTCTTATGCGCTCGAGGTCACGCTTGGCTTTTTCCTCAGAGGCTTTGGCCTTGTTTAGGTTAGCTTTGGCCTTCATCATGTTGGCGCGATATATGGTAGGGTCGATGATGAACAGGGGCTGGCCTTTCTTGATGTACGTACCCTCTTCGAAAAGCATCGATTCGAGATACCCCTCCACGCATGCGCGTACTTCAACAAGCTGCTGGGCACGAATGCGACCAACATACTCGCCATAGATGTTGACATCCTCAGTAATGACACTCTCAGTCTCGACCGTAGGAAGCGGCTGGGGCGCAGGCTTACTGCGCAGCAACAGGTAAAGCACGATAGCAGCGGCTACCGCGATTATAATGACAACCGCCGTTAAAATCTTGTGTTTTATGACGGTATGACCAATTCGTTTGTAAAATGAATCTTTCATAATATGGGACCTTGTGTGATGACCTATATAGAAAACATAAGTCGGGCAGCAGTTGTTCGCTCCCGACAATTAAAAAATCACTACAAAGGTACGCAATAAAAGCCCGGCCGCAAAAGAGTGTAAACCATCGCCACGAATCTGTCAATATGATTCATGGTGGATTCAAAAAGGGAAATGTTATACTTAAAAAGCTACATTAATTATTCTGCCATTTAGGGCGAGCCTGATATACGGTTAGAAGTTGTAGCCGATGGCGATGTTGCAGGTGTTGCGGCGGAAGCTGATGTCGTCGTTGCTGGGGTTGAAGACTTTGGTCATGCCTATGGCGCCGCTTATCGAGACGTAGTAGTTGTGGCCGTAGTTCATGCTTACGCCGAAGTCCCATTGCATGTCGAAGCGTTTGAAGCCGTTTTCCATCACTGAGTAGGTGTAGTCGGTGAGGGCGTCGCAGTGTGCTTTGGCTGTGAGGTTGGTGTTGAGGACGGGGCCGGTGAAGAGGGCGATGGAGAGGTCGTCGGTGAAGTCGAAGCGGTAGCCGAAGTTGAGGGGGATGCGGAAGCCGCAGTTTCTGATCGATCCGTCATATTCGTAGCTGAATTCGTTGACGGGATCCCATGTGGTTATGTCGTTGTCGAAGGTGTCGTAGAAGAAGTAGAGTCCGGGCTCGAAGAATAGGTTTTTCCACAGTGGTATGTTATATATGGCGCCTACGGTGAGGCCGGGGCCGTTGCCGAATGTGTCGCCGTCGGCTCCGGCTGTTGAGCTGATGTCGAGTCCGAGGCGCAGGCCCAGATAGGCTTTGTTGTCGGGGTTCTCGATAAGATAGTTCTGGGCTTGTGCTGTTCCGGCGAGTGCCAGTGTTGCTAAGATGGCGAGTGCTGTGCGTTTCATAAATGTGGAATTATGTTAGTAGTCATAAATGAGTTCGATGTCGTCGAGGTACAGCACGCTGCCGTTGCCTCCGGTGAAGTAGTCGCCATATTTTGATGCCGACGCCACGATGAGGATATAGTTGGGAACGCGCTGTGTCGATTTGTAGTCATATTCAAACTCGAATTGTATATAATTGTCAACGCTTCGGCCGTACTGAATGTTTCCGTAGGCTATGACATCGTCGTCGTCGGGGTTGAATAGCTTGCGGTTTTTGGGGTTGGTGCGTATCTCGCACGGCTGGTCGCTGTCGATGAGCGCCGACCATACGATGCAAGTGTCGGGCTGTCCCTTGAGGTTTTCAAATCCGGCCGATGTGTGGCTTATGTCGGCGCAGTTGTATTTGAGCCAGCCGCGTAGCTTGGTGGGGCGCTGGGTGAAGGGGCGTCCGAAGCTGAGGATGCCGTTGGTGCCGTCGGTGCGCACGTAGTAGCCGGCGAAGATGTTGCCTGCGGCTATCTTGCCAAGGGAGCCTATTCCTACAAACTTGGTCTCGAGCATCGCTGCGCGGCCTGTGCCGGTGGGGGTGTCATCGGTGGGAACGCTGTTGCTGGGGCCGAGGGTTGTGGCGCCTTTGTTGCCGGTGTCCCAGTATTGGTCGCCGTTTTCCTGCCAGGGGTTCCATATCTTGCCGTTGAGCCACCAGTACTCGAAGTTGGCGTTGGGCACTTGTACTTCGGGGCCGGTTGTGAATACGACTTCGGCTGCGTACTCTTCGTCGGAGTATGCTCGGGCGGCGTATTCGGTCTCGGGGTCGAGGTTGATGATGCGGGCGGTGATGCTGCCGCCGTTGGCTGTGATCCATGAGGCGGGTACGCGGGTCCACTGCTGTGTGTCGGCCCGGCGATATTCGATGCCGTTGTTCTTGCCTTCCTGTGCCTGTCCGTAGACCCATGCTACGCGTGTCCAGGCGTCGGCGCGCACGGTGGTTACGGTGCTTGCTGTCTCCTCGGCATAGATGGTCCAGATTTCTTCGCGGCCGTGGTTGGTGACTGTGAGCTCGAGGGGCGCGCGCAGGCTTATGGTGGTGCCGCTGATGTCGGGGGTAACGGTCGAGCCTTCAGGGCCGAGTTTCATCGAGGTTACTTTGAGCGCTCCGAGGTTTGTCCCCTCGGGGAGGGTCACGATGACGCGTCGGGCCGGTACGTCGATAACGCTCGAGCCTATCTGTCCGGCGACGTTGAAATATCGCTCGATGTTCTGGGTGGCTTTGATTACCCACCAGTATTCCTGATAAATCTTTAGCATGACGGCTACCGGGCGTGACATGTCGACGGGGCGGTCGAGCACACCGGCTTCGACTTCGGCTCCGGGGGTTACGGTAAAGTCTTCGACTGTAACGCTATATATGTCAACATTCTCGCCAAGGGCGACGTTGATTACGCGGGTGGTGGAGTCGATGACGGCGGGTGATACTTCGCCTTTTACTTTGAATGTGAGGAAGTTGGCCTGAATGCGTGGATAGGGTATGTCGTTCTTGATGCAGCCGGTGAACGTGGCGGCTACAAGTATCGCGGCTATCAGTGACGTTATGTGGGTGAGTCTCTTCATTAAATGTTGATGGCCATGCCAAAGTTAATGTTGAAGATGTTGAACTTGAAGTTGGCTCCGCTGGCAAATCGTTTGCCTTCGTCGGTGCCGTTGGTCCACTGGTGCTCGCTTCTCATTTTCAGTCCGAAGACGCCAAAGGAGACGTTGAACGAGACGTTGTCCATTATGAAGATAGCGAGGCCGGGGCAGAAGTTGAGACTTGCCTCGGTGATGTTGGTGCGGGTGTCCTTTACCTCGCCGTCGTAGAGACGTTTGAAGCGGGATGATCCGCTGCCGAACGACAGGTCGACTTCGTTGAATATGCCGAAACGTTTCATGCGGCCGAGGCCTACGTAGTTGCGGTAGAAGAATCCGGCGCTGTAGGTCTGTGAGTAGTAGGAGACGTCGGCAAGCGAGAAGTTCATGTCATCGCTGAAGTCGAACGACAGCGAGCCGAGATCGCCCGTCATGCGGGTGAAATTGAACTTGATACCTACCGTCTGGTTGTTGCGTATGGCATAGCTTATCGAGGGCTTGATCGAGTAGGCTTTGATGCCCATGTCGAGGTCCTTGATGATGGAGAGTATCTGGATGTCGTCGCTGGAGAACTCGCCATAGGAGGCGGTGAGTCCAAACGACCACTGACCGCGCGGAATGAACAGATAGTTGTAAAGTCCGCGGTCGTAGCGGCCATAGTTTTTCTGTGGCAGTATGATGCTTATTGTGTCGCCGTCGACGATTACCATCTCGTCGTCGAGCGGGTTGTGCACGACTGTCGAGTCGACCGGTATCTTGGGCTTGTTGCCAAGCACTCTCTGTATGATGTCGGGTGCAGGTTCCGATGCCGGCTCGGGCGTGTCGGTGACTGTGGCGTGTGACGCTAAACCCGTGGCGAGGCTTATGACGAGGAACAGAATATATCGTATCGTTTTCATCGCTCTTACAGGTAAAAGGCTACGCCAAAGGTTATTGAAAAGAGGTTGATTTTAAAGTTGGCCGACTGGTTGTTGCGGCGGGCCACATACACTTGGTCGGTGGTCGACTTTGTGTTGGTGTAGCTGAAACCGAGCACGCCTACGTTTACCTCGATGGCCGAGTAGTTGTTCAGGAACATTATCATGCCCGGCGCGAGGCCCACGTCGAGGTCGAATGACCGCTCGTAGGTGCCGGTGAGGTCCTGTCCCGAGCCGTTGCACAGTTTCGACTGGCTGCCACCTATCTGGAGCTGCACCTCGTTGAACATTCCGAATCGCTTGTTATCGCCGAAACTTATATAGTTGCGGAACGCAGCCATGCCCGAGTAGCTGTGGCTGAGGCTGTAGAGGTTGTCGATGTTATAGTCGGTGTCGGAGGCGAGGACGAAGCGGGCTTTGTCGACACGCATCAGCGAGCGTTTGTAGGCAAAGCGGCCGCCGGCGGCAAGGTTGTCTTTGAAGCAATACATAAGCATGGGGCTCACTTTGAATGAGTAGGAGTCGCCCTTTACCCCTTCGAGTACGAAAAACTGGTAGTTGTCGTGGTTGGCCTGGGAGAAGCTTACGCTCACACCTGTAATCCATTGACCGCGTGGAATAAACGAGTATTGTTCAAGGCCACGCTTGAATTGCTCCTGTGCAACGGCGGCGAGGCCTGATGCTATGCACAGCAGCAATGCAATGGTGAAACGTGTGATATATGATTGGTGTGATTGCTTCATTTAGTTTTAATCTTTGTCCTTGTTGTCGTCGCCGGGCGATGAGTTATCGTTGTCGGTGCCTTCGTTCTCGGGTTGTTCCGATTCCTTTTCCTTGCGGGGCATCGGGGGCATCTCGTCGGGAATCTCGGTTGCGACAACATCTATTATCGTGGCACTGTTTGATTTGCGTGTCTCGGCTTCGGCTTTGGCCGCCTGGGCCGAGCGGGCTGCAAGTATCTCGTCGGTGCGTGAGGTCCACTGGCGTTTGCCGAATATGCGTTCGACATCCTCGGTGAAGATGACTTCGCGTTTCAACAACACCTCGGCAAGCTCGGCATGGCCCTCGGCGTGCTCCTTGAGTATGCGTTTGGCTCGTTCATACTGCTCGTTTATGATGCGCGAAACCTCTTCGTCGATGAGTCGTGCGCGGTCATCGCTGTAGGGTTTGGAGAAGCCGTAGTCCTGTCCGGTCGAGTCGTAGTAGCTGAGGTTGGGCAGGCGCTCGCTCATGCCGTAGTAAACAACCATCGCATAGGCCTGTTTGGTGACGCGCTCAAGGTCGTTGGCAGCACCGGTCGAGATGCGGCCCAGGAAGAGTTCTTCGGCTGCACGTCCGCCAAGGGTGGCACACATCTCGTCGAGCAGAGCCTGGGTGGGGGTAATCTGGCGCTCCTCGGGCAGGTACCATGCGGCGCCGAGAGCTTTGCCTCGGGGCACGATTGTCACCTTTACAAGCGGATTGGCATACTGCAGGTGCCACGACAGGGCGGCATGGCCGGCTTCGTGGATGGCAATAGCTCGTTTTTCCTCGTCGGTGGTGATTTTTGAACGTTTTTCGAGTCCGCCTATTATGCGGTCGACGGCTGCAATGAAATCTTCTTTGTCGACGGTCTTTTTGTTGTGGCGTGCTGCAATTAGAGCGGCTTCGTTGCACACGTTGGCAATGTCGGCACCCGAGAATCCCGGGGTCTGGCGGGCAAGAAGCTCGACATCGACCGAGGGGTCAACCTTGATTTTGCGCAGGTGGACATTGAAGATAGCCACGCGGTCGTTGAGGTCGGGCAGGTCGACATAAATCTGACGGTCGAAGCGGCCGGCACGCAGCAGGGCCTTGTCGAGGATATCGGCGCGGTTGGTGGCGGCAAGAATGATGACACCGCTGTTAGAACCGAAACCGTCCATCTCGGTAAGCAGCTGGTTGAGTGTGTTCTCGCGCTCGTCGTTGGCGCCCATATTGGGATTTTTGCCGCGGGCACGTCCCACGGCATCGATCTCGTCGATGAAGACAATACAGGGGGCTTTCTCCTTGGCCTGGCGGAAGAGGTCGCGAACGCGCGAGGCGCCCACGCCTACAAACATTTCGACGAAGTCGCTGCCCGACATCGAGAAGAACGGCACGTTGGCTTCGCCGGCTACGGCCTTGGCGAGCAGTGTTTTACCTGTTCCGGGAGGGCCTACAAGGAGTGCACCCTTGGGAATCTTTCCTCCAAGGTCGGTATAGCGTTGCGGGTTCTTGAGGAACTCTACGATTTCCTCGATTTCGGTCTTGGCCTCGGATAGTCCTGCCACGTCCTTGAATGTCACCTGGATGGGGCCGTCCTTGTCGAAAATCTGTGCTTTGGATTTGCCCACGTTGAACACTCCGCCTGCACCGCCGTCGCGGTTGCTGAAGCGGCGCATAATGAAGATCCATAAGAATACAATGAGCAGGAGCGGACCAAACGACCAGAACAGATTGCTCCACCCGCCGCCGTTATCGTAGTTTACAGCGAGTTCGGCGCCACGGCGAGCCTGCCACTCTTTAAGATCGGCAGCGAAAGCCGAGCCCGAGCCTATCTCGGTAGTGATGCGAGCGTTCTTTAGCTCTTCCTGCGTAAATCGGCTGTTAGGATATAGAGCTTTGAAAAGAGAGTCGCTGATATATGCCTCGGCAAACTCTCGCTTGGTGAATACCTCGAGTCGTTTGATGCCACCGTTGGCTGCCGCTACCGAGTCGCTCATTATCTGGCTGAAACGGCTGTAGTTGACCTTCTCGTTGGCAGCGTTCTGGTCCATATAGAACATGCCTCCGAGGAAGAGCAGTATGACTGCATACATCCAGTAGAGGCTGAATTTTATCGTTTTTTTCTTCTTAGGCTCGGCCATAGGAGTGTGTGTTCGTTAAAAATGGATGAAGGGGTTCTTGAGTTAATCGAGGTCGGGGATGCGTGTGATGGTCGCATCGCTCCACAGTTCCTCCAGATTGTAATATTGACGGGCATCGGGGGTGAAAACATGCACGAGAGTGTCGCCATAGTCTATCACAATCCACTGAGCATTGCGGTAACCGTCGTAGTTATAGGGTTTTATGCGGGCTTTTTCAAGGAGGTAGTCGCGAATGCTGTCGGCGATGGCAGTTACCTGCATCGACGAGTTGCCTTGACAGATGATGAAGCGGTCGATGGTAGCACCGTCTACTTTATCCATATCGACGATGGTTATGTCGCGACCTTTACGTTCTTGAATTCCCTCGATTATGAGTTGTTTGATATCGTTATTTTCAGTCATATAAATAGATTCGTGTACGCTATATTATTAAAGTGCAAAAATAGTCATTTTTTTTGATTGATGCCCCAATTGTTCTTTAATATAACAATTTTCACTCCAAAAAGTCATTCGGCCTCTGCATTTTACTCGAAGCGCATTACGCGTGCAGGCGAGATGCGTGCCACGGTGTGGGTGGGGATGAGCATGATAGCGAGCGCGAGCAGGGCGGCGAGGATGTTTAAGGCTATGATTCCCGTCCAGTTGAACTCTACCGGCACCGAGTTCAGGTAATATGCCTCGGGGTCGAGCGGTATGAAATGGAACTGCCACTGCAGCCACACGATAGCCAGGCCTATGGCGTCGCCTATGAGAATGCCGCGAAGCACTACGCGCTCGGCCATGTACAGGAATGTGCGGGCTATGAGTCCGTTATCGGCTCCGAGGGCTTTCAGCGTGCCTATGAGCTGTACGCGCTCGAGTATCATTATGAACAGGCACGAGATAAGCGTGACGGCTGCCACACACCCCATGAGAACGAGAATTACTATAACGTTGGTGTCGAGCAAGTCGAGCCAGTTGAAATACATCGGGTCCTGCTCGTAGACGTCGTTGACGGCGAGGTAGCAGTTTGTCGCGTTGTCGTAGAAGGCATCGGTAGCCACCTTTTGCATGGCCATGCGCACGGGCTCGATATCCTCCGGCTCGAGGCCGCGTATTTCTATTGCGCTGCCTTCGTTTTCGCTCATGCCGGTCAGTGCCCTTGCCGCGTCCATTGACATGAATGCCAGGAGCTTGTCATACTCGTTGAAGTGGGAGTTGTAGATTCCGGCGATGGTGAACCGGCGTGTGCGCAGGTTGTTGCCGGTGAAGAAGTATCCGTTGACTTTATCGCCCCTTGACAGGCCGAGGGCGTCGGCCGTGGTGTGCGAAATCACTATGTGGTAGCGCATCGAGTCGCACCCGTAGTCGGGAATGCCTCCGGCCTCAAGGTTCTCGGCAATAAACGAGTCGGCCATGTCGCCGTCGAAGGCTTTGAATACGAGGCCTGCAAACTGCTCGTCGGTTTTCAGTATGCCGGGCTGGCGTATGGTCAGCTCGGCTTTACCGCCGGCGGGTAGCTGGCTGGCTATCATGTCGGCCAGTTCGGGGGTGAATGCGACCGGCTGTGTCTCGGCACCTTCATAGCCGGCAGTCGATTGAACGGGATGCATGGTGACCTGGGCGTCAAACCCCATTACCTTGCGTGTTATCTGATGCTTGAAGCCGGGAACGATTGCCAGCGTGAGCAGCATGATTGTGATTGACAACGCTATGCCGGCCACAGCTATGGTAACGGCGGGGGAGCGGCGGTTGCCGTTATGGTCGCCGTTGTCGCGTTTGAGGCTCAGTCGCCGTGCTATGAGCAGGCTGACGTTCATGATTCGATGCGTCCGGGGTAGGCTTTAAGCGCCTCGCGAAGCACTATGAGCGCCTGTCCGAGGTCTTCTTTGTTAAGCACATAGGCCATGCGCACCTCGTTCTTTCCATGTCCCGGTGTCGTGTAGAAACCCGATGCCGGAGCCATGAACACCGTAGCGCCTTCATACTCGAAGTCGCTGAGACACCAGCTGCAGAACTTGTCGGCATCGTCCACAGGCAGGCTCACTACAGTATAGAATGCGCCCATGGGGATGGGGGAGTAGCATCCAGGGATGCGGTTTAGACCGTCGATCAAGAACTTACGGCGCTCTACATACTCGTTGTAGGTGTTTAGCATGTATTCACTTGAGGCATCGATCGAGGCCTCGGCCACGAGCTGACCGAGCAACGGGGGGCTAAGGCGGGCCTGGCAGAATTTCATCACGTTCTTTTTCAGTTCCTTGTGCTTGGTGATGATGGCGCCAATGCGTATGCCGCACTCGTTGTATCGTTTTGATACCGAGTCGATAAGCACTACTTGTTCTTCTATGCCTTCAAGGTGGAAGGCCGATATGTAGGGGGCACCCGTGTAGCAGAACTCGCGGTACACCTCGTCGCTGAACAGGAACAGGTCGTGCTTTTTCACTATGTCGCGTATCTGTTCCATTTCGCGCAGGGTGTAGAGATAGCCGGTGGGATTGTTGGGGTTGCAGATGAGGATGCCTTTGGTGCGGGGCGTGATAAGTTCCTCAAATTTTTCCACCGGTGGCAGCGAGAAGCCATCGTCGATCGACGACGGTACGGTCACGATCTTTGCGCCGGCCGAGATGGCGAATGCCATGTAGTTGGCATAGGCCGGTTCGGGAACGATTATCTCATCGCCCGGATCAAGACATGCCATGAACGCGAAGAGCACGGCCTCCGAGCCTCCGGTAGTTACGATGATGTCGTCGACATCGACGTTGATGTTGAACTTGTGGTAGTATTGCTCGAGCTTTTTACGCAGCGAGAGCAGACCCTCCGACGGGCTGTATTCCAATACTTTGCGGTCGATATGCTTCAGCGCTTCGAATGCTTCGGGAGGGGTGGGGACGTCGGGCTGGCCGATGTTGAGATGGTAAACCTTGACCCCTCGGGCCTTGGCTGCATTGGCCAGCGGCACGAGCTTTCGAATGGGCGATGCGGGCATTATCTCGCCGCGGTGGGAAATCGTTGGCATGTCAAAATGTTTTCAGTTCTGATTACAAAGGTAGCAAAATTAGCCTATTTTTAGACTGTTTTTGATTATTTTTCCATGTCGAAGATGGAAAAGTTTACACTGCCGTAGGCTCGGTGTTCGAGGAAGTGTGGCAACGACGAGAAGTCATATTTCTTGCTGTGCTCCATGATGAACAGCGATGTGGGCTTGACAACTTTCGACTCGAGTATGGCCATGGGTATGTCGCCGAAGTCGGGCAGGTCGTAGGGTGGGTCGGCAAAAACGATATCGTAGCCGGTGGTTGCCGACTTGATGTATTGCAGGGCGTCGCCCTTGATGAGGCGCAGGCGGTCGGCGGCGTTGAGCTCTCCGGCCACGCGGCGTATGAAGTTGTACTGAGTAGTCGCTTTCTCGACGGCGGTGACCATGCTGCAGCCGCGCGACAGGAATTCGAACGTTATAGCTCCTGTTCCGGCAAACAGGTCGAGCGCAGTAGGCTCCGAATCAAAGTCAAAGAGGTTCTCCATGACGTTGAATATGTTCTCGCGCGCGAAATCGGTAGTGGGGCGCGCGGTGATATTGGTGGGGACGTCGAAGCGCCGACGCCCGTATTTTCCTCTTATTATTCGCATAGTGGCATTACAATCAAGTCGGTGGGTGCGTTCATAGCTGTCTGTCCGCCGGCGCGGAACATCGCGGCCGGGAATACGGCGGGCATGACAGTGGGCAGGTATTGACGCAGGAGTGGTGTGAGTTCTTCCCTCACGTCACGGTCTCCGCTCAGCACCACGGGCGAGCGGCGGTCGATGCCGAATGTCGAGCGTGTAGCTGCTATGAAGTACAGCGCGTCGGTAGGCTCGACCCAGCGGTATGTGTTGGCAAGCAACAGCTTGTCGCTGTGGTACAGTACGATATCGAGCGACCCGCGCCGCAGGTTGACGTGGCTCGTGAGCGAGCCGGCGCCGCGGTGAGTGCCGTGAAAGTAGCGTGTGAGTGCCGAGAGGCGGTGTATGAATCTCGCTCCGTTAAATGTGCGCGTGAGGAAGTTGTATATATCGCTGTCGATGAGGTGACATATCGAGGTGTCGAGCAGCGGCAGGTCGTCGACGATGAGCTGTCGGCCCGAGCAGCCGGTCATCTCTTCCACGATGTCCGATGCCAGCTCGCTGTCGGCGGCAACCGAGGTGGGCAGTATGGCCCGCTCGTCGCATCGTGAGATTACGGTAACGCGGTTGAACTCGTTAAGCAGCAGTGGATTGTCGTAGACAGCTTCCTCGATGGCCGTAACGCGCGACGAGGTATCGGTGTCGAGCGGTATGGTCGACACAAACAGCGAGTGGTCTTCAAGGGGGCAGTAGGCCATGACGTCGATGCTGTCGCTGCCCGGCGCCAGATAGAGATTCCACAGCTTGGTATCCCGTATCATATCCTTGTATAGTCGCTGATGTGATGTCATATCGTGAGTTATCAGAAGTTGCGGCGCGTGCTCATACCGTTGTTGAACTGGCCGTTACGTCCGTTTCTGCGGCCCGACTGCGAACGGTTGTCGAACGGATTGCGGTTGTCGTAGCCCGGGCGACCCATGTCGTTGAAGCCATCGTAGCCTTCCTCGTCCTCGTCATACTCCTCGTCCTCGCGGTCCTGACGGTTACGCTCCTTGGTCTTGGGCTTGTTCTTCTTTATGGCGTTGGGTTTCTGCATGTCGACGGGCAGCTCGTTGAGATCCCAGTCGTTGGTTACGTCCCAGTTTTTCTTGAGGTTGATCTTCTTGGGGAAATAGTAGACATCTTCGGGCTGAATCTTTTCGGTAAGATTTCCTGTTGTCCACTTGCCGTCGCCGTTGGTGTCAATGTAGGCACGCGCAAAAAATGACCCGGCCTGCATGTACTCGATGCGGGCAACGCCGTTGACGGCTTTGACCTTGCGCACGGGAGCATCGGACGTGTTGAGTATCTCGACAATGACATCGGCCGAGTCGGGCGCGCCTTTGAGGTTGAAAATGAGTGTTGAATAGTCTTCGGCCGGGCGCACCGATATTT
This sequence comes from uncultured Muribaculaceae bacterium, assembly GCA_947386115.1. Classification (GTDB taxonomy): domain Bacteria; phylum Bacteroidota; class Bacteroidia; order Bacteroidales; family Muribaculaceae; genus JAAVFS01. Next base: position 43,421 of record CANDNO010000005.1, on the reverse strand, counting down.
CCTGCTCGATAGGTTTGTTGAACAGGCCGTACACGGTGTGTATCGATGCCGAGTCCACTTTGATGCGGTACTTGGCGCCGGCTTCCCATGGGTACTCGATGCGGTATTCCATAATGCGGCCGGTCGTGTCGGGACGCAGTGTCGGGGTGGGCAAAGCCTCCCACAGGGTGTCGTTCTTGTATTCCATGTGCCACGCGGCAGGGTCAAACGATGCTATGGGCTGCCCCATTGTAATGGAAAGCGGGAGGTTGACTTCCTGAGTGCTGCCACATATTTTTATATCCATAAATTTTATGGGTGGCGGCAGGGTGTCGGCAGCCTCTTCGTCATCCTGTTTCTTCTTCTTTTTCTTCTCGGGTTTAGCTTTCTGGGAGGCTTTGAGGAAGAATTTCAGCGTGTCTGATGTCCACGACAGCTGGTCGAGCGTGTCGGTGCGCATATAGCGTGTCGCGATGAGCAGGGAGTCCTGCGACACAATGGCAGGGTCGATAATCCAGTAATCGAGCGTGTCGAGCGTGGCCGAGTGGTTGAGAACCGATGCATCGGGAGCATCGAGGCGACGGCCTGCATTGGGACCGTTGACAATAGTGAGCTCGGGAAGCGAATCGGCCGGCGCGGCAAAGTTAATCGAGATACGGTTGGAATCGGCACGCGCATAGTCCTTTAGGTACTGGGCGAGGTAATTCTCGTTGAACCACGTCAGTAAAATGTCATTGGGTAGATATCGCACGCCCGGGCGGGTCACGATCGAGTCGGTCCCGGTCGACGAACGTAGCGTGTCGGTAACTTCGATGTTTTCCACCGTGGGAGTTACAGTGGTAGAATAGAACGCGATATCCTCCGAGCGGTCCCAGTGGTAGTCGCGGTTCATGTCGTTGAGCGCAAAAACGTTGTAAGTGCCCGGTTTCAGATTGCGTATTGTGAACTGTCCCAGCTGGTTGGTCTTGGCTATGCGAAGCATGGGCAGCGTCGTGATAGCCGAGTCCTCGAGATTGTTATAGACGCCTACCAGCATGCCTTGAGCCGGCTCCAGATTAGCAGCCTGAAGCACCATGCCCGAGATACGCAGCGTGTCGATAGTGTCGCCTGTAGCGAAGTCCAAAGCGAAGCCGTCGAGGATATTACCCTCGTTAAGGTCGCGGATGGCATCGCTGAAATCGAGCGTGTAGGTGGTGCTAAGCATAAGCGTATCACGCATTTCAACCGATAGCTTACGCCCGTTAGCGTTAATTGTCGGTGGCAATTTTTGAGCCGGCGATACCACGACTTTGTTCATGATATCCTCGAGCTTGATATTCTCGTCGAAAATCACTTCGATTTTAGTGCCGGTAAAACCCGTAGTACCGGGAGCCGGATTACTGCGCAGATAGACGGGAGGAGTCTCATCGCGCGGACCACCCTCGGGACGGCCTATGCTGGCACACGCGCTTAGCAGAGCCACCGCGCCCACTAACGGGAGCAGCAGCCTCATACCCTTGGAAGTATTGCGATTGCCAAACATAATCGAAAAAAATCTCTAAAAACAATGACGCAAAGTTACTTTTTATTTTCCGAACCCACAACCCTATTAAGTAAACATACTTTCATACCGTTCAATTTCGATCATTTGAACCGGCTCTAATACATATATAATAACGTCTCCGCCATCAAATCAGCGGAGACGTTATCGATATTATTCGGCGCGTAGTGCCCATTTGCGTGTTCACGCGGCACTTCGTGTCTCTTCTTTTTACATGTCTCGATCCTTAATAAGCGTGGTCGCTTTCGAGTTCGCGCGGGGTGACGGGCTTGGCGTTCATCTTATACCATACGTAGGCTATGTAGACTACTACTACGGGGACAAATCCTGATACCCATGTCATGACGGTGAGGGTGAATTCGCTTGATGAACTGTTCTGTATTGTCAGCGAGCTGGCGGGGTCGGTGAGCGATGCCAGGTAGGCGGTGTTGTTATAGCCGGCCGAGCAGAGCAATGCGAATACGGTGAAGACTGTTCCTGCTCCGGCCCACCAGATTCCCTGTTTGTATCCGGGTTTGATGGCTGTCTTGACAATGCCCCACAGCACCATAACCACTCCCAGCGCGAGCAGTGCGCCAAGCCACCACAGCTCCAAGAAATTATCGGCAAACTTATATGGTACGGCTACAATCGAGCCGTCGTTGGTTACGCCAAAACCTGTGGCTGTGAGCAATACAGCAGCGAAGCCGAGGAACAGAACTACAAATATGGCTCCGTTAATCATCACGCTACGGCGCATGCGTGCCTGGAAAGCCTCGCCGTCATCGATGGAGTTCATGAAATACAGTGCGGCAAGCGTGCGCGCGAGCATCAGCACGGTGACGCCAAGCAGCAGGTTGCGCCACGATGTCATTGCCTCGAGGCCATGCGATCCGTTCCATACCGAGATGACCGGATTACTGCCTACGGTGAGGTTGCCTTTGGCTACTGTGAAATCGGCGCCAAAAAACAGCATTCCCACAGCCACGCCGAGCATTATGCAGCCTATAGCGCCGTTGAAGAACAGGAATGCGTCATATACTTTCTCGCCGAGGATGTTGCCTTGCTTGCGACGGAATTCATAGCTGAAAGCCTGGAGCACGAAGCTGAGCAGTATCAGCATCCACAGCCAGTAGGCTCCGCCGAAACATGTTGAATAATACAGTGGGAAAGAAGCGAAAAACGCTCCGCCAAACACAACAAGGGTCGTGAACGTGAGCTCCCACTTGCGCCCGAGGGTGTTGACCATAAGGTTGCGGGCCATCTCATTGCGCGACGACCACAGCATGGTCTGTCCGCCCTGCACGAAGAGCAGGAATACCAACAGGGCACCGAGCAACGCTATCAACGCCCACCAATATATCTGTAATGCTTCCATAATATACTATTTTAGTCGAGAATGTTTCTCTTTGATTCTTTCTTTATCTCGTGAACCATGATGCTTACCTCGGCTGCAAGAAGCAGGGTGAACACCACCACAAACAACCAGAAGGTGAACTGTACCGACCCGCTCTCGATCGATGATATGGCGGCTCTCGACGGCATCAGGTCCTGAATAACCCAGGGCTGACGGCCCACTTCGGCCACAACCCATCCGGCTTCGCTACATATCCATACTATGGCGATGGTTGCGAGTCCACCGAGCAGGACGAGTTTCTTGTCGAGCCATGCCTGTTTGCGATATACCATAAACAGGGCCAGAGCCATAAACAGCAGCAGGTAACCGCCGGCCATGACCATTATACGGAAAGCGTAGAATGTCAACCCTACGGGAGGAACGGCCTCATAGGGCGACTCGAGATATCCGTAGCCAAAGTATTGATAATCGGCCTTGATGCGTTCGGCGGCCAGTGCCATTGCGGCATCATCGCCGGCCTTGCGGGCAGCCTCATAGTCGGCAAGTGCTGTCTGTGCACGTTTGCCGGCTTCGATGCGTTCGGCATACGACACGGTGTGTATTGTATCGCCGTCGGCAGTGAGTTCGATTCCGTCGATGAGATCGTCGATACCGGGTACAAATGCATCAGGATTATGCTTGGCAAGAATCGACAGGCCCTTCGGTATCTCAAATCCCCATAGCATGGCGTCCCGGTCGTCGCCGGGTTTCTTGTCGGGGTTAAGAATGCCTACACCTACGAGGCCTTGGCCACACTCGCCGCGGTAGAGGCCCTCCATGGCTGCGAGTTTCATGGGCTGCACGCGCGACACCTCGACAGCCGAACCGTCACCGGTCCACATCGTCAGCAGAATGCCTGCCATGCCTACCCATCCGGCTACCTTGATAGAGCTTACAGCTACTTCGCGGTTGCGCTTCTTCATCAACAGGTAGCAGCTTACACCGATTACGTATACCGCACCGAGTACCCATCCGCTCAGCACCGTGTGGAAGAATTTGTTGACAGCTACGGGCGACATAGCCACCTCGCCGAAGTCGGCCATAACGTTACGCATCTGGGCCGGATCAAACTCCATGCCTGCGGGATACTGCATCCACGCGTTGGCCACCAGAATCCACAGCGCCGACAACACCACGCCCAGGGCTGTGAGCCATGTAGCTGCGAGGTGGAAGCCGCGGCTCACCTTTTTCCAGCCAAAGAACATCACGGCGATGAATGTCGACTCGAGGAAAAATGCAAATATACCCTCGATGGCAAGCGGAGCGCCGAAGATGTCGCCTACAAACCAACTGTAATTGGACCAGTTGGTACCGAATTCAAATTCAAGTATTATTCCCGTTGCAACGCCACACGCGAAGTTGATGCCAAACATCTTCATCCACAACTTGGTAATCTTGAGCCACTTCTCGTCGCGCGTTCTGTACCACTTGGTCTCCATCACCGCCACTATCAGCGACAAGCCTATAGTCAGCGGCACGAAAAGCCAATGCACCATGGCCGTAAGGGCAAACTGTGCCCTCGACCAGTCTACTACACTCATCAAGTCATTCATTGCACTTGTTCTTTGGTTATTATTGTTTAGTTTTTCTATTTAAGGTTAATAAGATGCTCTCTCACGGCATCGGCTTTGGCATCGTCGGTGTCATAGTCGCGGTCAAGGACATCGGGAAACAGGAATAACTTCAACACAAGAAAAATCACCGCGAGCTTTATCAATATTATGGCCCACAGTTTTTTACCTACCGTCATCGACCTGAATCCATCAAGATAGAAACGAAAAACCTTGACAGGCAAGCTCTTGAGATATGTTGAAAAATCACTCATGTTAATTAAACACAAATGTATGAAAAAAAGTTAGAAAACCGCTACCTTTGTCCTGCTCAAATGAAAAAAAATAATAACGATAAAAATAACACATACCTATATGGCAAATTGGTTTGAATGTAAAGTGCGCTACGACAAGACAATGGAAAACGGCGCAGTAAAAAAAGTAAATGAACCCTACCTGCTTGATGCCCTGTCGTTTACCGAGGCCGAGGCTCGCATGATCGAGGAAATCACCCCCTTCATCTCGGGCGACTTCACTGTCTCGGCCGTGAAACGCACCAAAATAGCCGAGATCTTCTGGGATGACTCGGCCGACAAATGGTATCTCGTAAAAGTAGCCTTCATAACCATCGACGAGAAAACAGCTGTCGAGAAAAAGACCACATCGCTTATCCTCGTTGCAGCCAGCGACTTCCAGGGTGCCGTCGATGCCTTTGTCGAAGGCATGAAAGACACCATGGCCGACTACGAGATTGTATCGATAGCCGAGACCCCCATCATGGACGTCTACAAAATGAAAGTCAAAGAAGACTAAAGCATGTCGATAGCTTCACGCATAACCGCCATAAAGTCGGCGCTCCCGCAGGGCGTCGACCTCGTGGCGGTTTCAAAATTTCATCCGGCCGAGCAGCTTCTTGAAGCCTACAACGCCGGGCAACGTATCTTCGGCGAGAGTCGCGTGCAGGAGCTTTTACCCAAGATCGAAACACTCCCGGCCGACATCAAATGGCATTTCATAGGCCACCTGCAGACCAACAAGGTGCGCTCTATCATCGGGCGCACGTCGCTCATCGAGAGCGTCGACTCTACTCGGCTCCTTGACCTTATCGACGCCGAGTCGCTTCGCGCCGGAGTCGTCACCCGCGTTCTGCTGCAGGTTCATGTGGCCGCCGAGGAGACCAAAACCGGATTCTCGCCCGACGAACTCATACAATATTTTGAAAGCCGGCGATTCGAGAATCTCCAAGCTACACACATTTGCGGCATCATGGGAATGGCCACCAATACCGACGACACATCGCGCGTCAGAGCCGACTTCGCCGCCATCCGCGCCCTCTTCGACCGCATACACACAATTGCCCCCGACCTGCGCGGCTTCGACACCGTGAGCATGGGCATGAGCGACGACCGCGACATAGCCATCGAGTGCGGGTCAACCCTCGTGCGCATCGGCACCGACATTTTCGGCCCCCGCTCCTACTGATACGCGTGTTAGATAAGCTTTTACATGTGATACTGTGCGATATCATCGACCATGGCACTGTATGCACAGCATGTAGCAACCAGAAAAGTTTGCAAACTCTTCTGTGCCACCTGTACATTATATATAAACTGCTCGCGCGTCATCAGTCATGGACAATATGCGTCTTTGAAACAAAAGAAAGGTGACAACTGGAGTAGCCGAAAGTATAAAATTTGATTAAAAAAAGCGCTTGGGGAGCGTATTTTTTAACAAATTGGGTTGTTTTATTCTCATTTTTTATATCTTTGTTGTGTCATTAACTTCAAGTGAAGTGGGCCTAAGTACCAACTAAGACCATAAGAAACTAACAACCAATAAATTATCAATCAAATGTCAACACAAACAGTTAAGAAACAAAGCAATTTCGTCGCGATTATCACGATGTTCTTCATCTTTGCGATGATTTCGTTTGTTACAAACATGGCCGCGCCCTTCGGCAACATCTGGGGATTCAGATATGAATGGGCAGGAATGGCCGGTAACCTCATGAACTTCACGGCTTACTTGTTCATGGGCATACCCGCCGGAAATATGCTTATCAAGTTCGGTTACAAAAAAACAGCTCTTATAGCTCTTGCCGTCGGAGCAATCGGCCTCGGCATCCAGTTGCTGTCGAGCGTTGTTGGCGATGACGTTGTAGTCATTGGCGGCGAGAACCCCACAACACTTAATCTGTTCATCTACCTGCTCGGCGCTCTCGTGTGCGGTTGCTGCGTATGTATGCTCAACACTGTTGTAAACCCCATGCTCAACCTTCTCGGTGGCGGCGGTAACAAGGGTAACCAGCTCATCCAGACCGGTGGTACTCTTAACTCACTGTCAGGCACTCTTACTCCCCTGCTCGTAGGCGTACTCGTTGGTACTCTCACCAAGGAAACCACTATGGCTGCCGTGTCACCCCTCGTGATTACCGGTATCGTGATTTTCGTGCTTGCTTTCATCGTAATCTCGTTCATCAAGATTACCGAGCCCCAGGCCAACTTGAATAAAGTAAAATATGAGCACAGCCCGCTCGCTTTCCGTCACTGCCTGCTCGGCGTTGTAGCAATCTTCTTCTATGTAGGTATCGAGATCGGTATCCCCGGTGAGCTCAATGCCTGGATCAGCCGCGAAAGCTTCGAAGGCGCAGCTGCTGTTGCCGGTTCTCTTGCAGCCCTCTACTGGCTCATGATGCTGGTAGGCCGCTTCCTCAGCTCTATCATCAGCGGCAAGGTTTCTTCGCGCGCTCAGATGGTTACCGCTTCATCGGTTGCCATCGTGCTTGTACTCTGCGCTATTTTCATCCCCAAGACCAATACATTTGATGTTCCCAAACTCGTTTACGACCCCGTTGAGAAAACAGCCAATATGCTCACAAGCATCAATGTCCCCGTCGAGACTGTGGAGGCTTTCGTAGCTAATCCCAGCGAGGAGATTATCGTCGAGTATGCCGAGAAGATCAAAGTTGAGTTTGATAAGGAACCCGCCCAGCTGGTAAAACAGATTACCACTACTCCGAGCGTTCCTATCAGCACAATATTCCTGTTCCTCTGCGGTCTGTGCACCTCGGTCATGTGGGGCGGTATCTTCAACCTCGCCACCGAGGGCCTGGGCAAGTACACCGCCAAGGCTTCGGGTATCTTCATGATGATGGTAGTAGGCGGTGGCATTATGCCGTTCATCCAGGACTGGATCGGCCGCAACACCAGCTACGTTATCAGCTACTGGCTCGTAGTTGCCATGCTCGTTTACATTCTTTACTACTCTCTCATCGGTTCAAAGAATGTCAACAAAGACATCCCTGTAGGTGAAGAGCCTGTTGATCTCCGTGACCTTTAATGGAAATGTACATTAATAATATAAATAACCTATAAATTCACTGTTGTCCCGACCGGATGTACCCCTGAAACATCCGGCCGGGCAACCATCTTTTTTACCCTAACATCACATTACAAAATGAACGACTCAAAATTACTTACCCGTGCAGCCGACAACATCCGCGTGCTCGTCGCTTCAATGGTTGAAAAATCTAAATCGGGTCACCCCGGCGGTGCCATGGGTGGCGCTGACTTTGTCAACGTTCTCTACTCTAAATTTTTGGTTACCGACCCCGACAATCCCACATGGATTGCCCGTGACCGCTTCTTCCTCGATCCCGGCCACATGTCGCCCATGCTCTACTCGGTGCTCGCCCTTGCCGGCAAATACACCCTCGAGGAGCTTCAGCAGCTTCGCCAGTGGGGTAGCGTGACTCCCGGTCACCCTGAGCTTGATCCCGAGCGCGGCGTAGAAAATACTTCGGGCCCCCTCGGTCAAGGTCACACAATGGCTGTAGGATGCGCCATCGCCGAGCGTTTCCTCGCTGCTCGTTTTGGTGAGACAGTCGCTCACAAGACATACGCATTCATCTCCGACGGTGGTATCCAGGAGGAGATTTCTCAGGGCGCCGGCCGTCTTGCCGGACACCTTGGCCTCAGCAACCTCATCATGTTCTACGACTGCAACAAGGTGCAGCTGTCGACTATGGTTGACGCTGTTGACCAGGAGGATTATGCTGCCAAATACCGTGCATGGCACTGGAACGTTATCGAAATCGACGGTACCGATCCCGTTGCCATCAGCAACGCCCTCACCGAGGCTATCGCCGAGCAGGAGCGTCCTACCATCATCATTGGCCACACAGTAATGGGCCGTGGCGCAGTCAAGGCCGACGGTACCTGCTTCGAGGGCCAGTGCAGCACCCATGGTCAGCCCCTGAGCAAGTCGGGTGCCGACTACGCTGCCACTGTCAAGAACCTTGGCGGTGATCCCGAGAACCCCTGGATGATCTGGGACGACGTAAAAGAACTCTACGCCAACCGTGAGAAGGAACTTCGCGAGATTGTCGCTGCACGTCACGCTGCAGAGAAGGCATGGTCTGAGGCTAATCCCGAGAAGGCCGCCACACTCAAGAACTATATCGACGGCAAACTTCCCGAAATCGACTTTGCCGCTATCGAGCAGAAAGCCAACGATGCCACCCGCAACGCATCGGCCACTGTTCTGAGCGTGCTCGCCGAGAAAGTAGGCAACATGATCGTTTCAAGCGCCGACCTTGCCAACAGCGACAAGACCGACGGATTCCTCAAAAAGACCCACGCCTTTGCCAAGGGTGACTTCACCGGCGCATTCCTGCAGGCAGGTGTTGCCGAGCTAACAATGGCATCGGTTATGAACGGTATCGCCCTCCACGGCGGCTGTATCGCTGCATGCGGAACATTCTTCGTATTCTCTGACTACATGAAGCCCGCCGTACGTCTGGCAGCTCTCATGGAGCTCCCCGTGAAATATATCTGGACGCACGACGCTTTCCGCGTAGGTGAGGATGGCCCCACCCACGAGCCCGTAGAGCAGGAGGCACAGATTCGCCTTATGGAAGAGCTCAAGAACTTCTCGGGCAAGCCTTCAGTGCTCGTACTCCGCCCCGGCGACAGCGCCGAGACAAGCGTAGCATGGAAGATGGCTCTCGAGAACCAGTCGACTCCCACCGCTCTGATTCTCTCGCGCCAGAACATCACCGACCTGCCCGCCGCAAGCGGCAATCGCTACCAGGAAGCCCTTGGCGAGGAGAAAGGCGGCTATGTTGTGATGCAGAACGCCAGCCCCGAAGTCATCCTCGTAGCCAACGGTTCGGAAGTATCTCTGCTTTGCGAGGTAGCAGCACAGCTCGAAGCCGGTCAGATTCCCTGCCGCGTTGTATCGGTTCCCTCTATCGGCCTCTTCATGGAGCAGCCCGTAGAGTATCGCAACTCGGTTATCACTCCCGGTGCGAAAGTGTTCGGCCTCACCGCCGGCCTCCCCTCGACACTGCGTGGCCTTGTTGGTGCCAACGGCGAAGTGTTTGGTCTTGACCACTTTGGTGCTTCGGCTCCCTACAAAGTACTCGATGAGAAATTCGGATTCACAGTCCAGAATATCACCGAGACAGTGTTAAAATTCATCGGTAAGTGAACAAAACAGGGTCAAGGTGCATTTATTTAGTAAAACAGAACGAAAGCTGTTTTAACAAATGTGACTTATTTTTAAAAAAACTCAATAAATTTAACGCACAATAGAAAAATAAATCGTATCTTTGAACCCTGTAATGGCCCGAAAATGCTAATTACACTAAGTTTCAACTATTTAGCAAATTCAATACAATCATAAAATTTATCCTGTTTATGAAAAAAACAATTTTCGCAATTGCATGTGCTCTTTTCTTAGGACAGAGCATGGTAGCACAGAATGACGACACCGTTGTTCTCGTAGAAGACCCCACTCAGGGTGTGATCGTGAACCGCTTCCAGGACAACTGGTTCCTCGGTGTAGAGGGTGGTATCAGCTTCCTCAACAACCGTCACGGACACAATGTTAGCTTCAAGGATCGTATCGCTCCCGAGGCTGAAATCACTGTAGGTAAATGGTTCTCGCCCCTCTTCGGTTTCCGCGCCAATCTTGATTGGTTCCAGAGCAAAGCCGAGTACAAACTGAACTACTTTGGTCTCGCCGGTGACGCTATGCTGAACCTTACCAACTGGTGGTGTGGCTACAACCCCAACCGCGTTTATAACGCTTCACTTTATGCTGGTGCCGGTATCTATGGCCGCTATGCTAAAGGTGATAATAACAAGTGGAACTACACCCACTCTCCCCTCATCATCGGTCGTGTTGGCTTGTTGAACACATTCCGCCTCAGCGAGCACTGGCAGTTCCTCATCGATCTTCGTATCGTAGGTAGCGACCAGAGCCTCGTAACATTAGGTGACGGCCGTGAGAGCTACGGTGGCCAGATCCTTATCGGTTTCAACTACAACTTCGGCAAGTCGACTTGGAACGCTCCCCTCGTTCCCATCTGCCCCGAGCCTGAAAACTGCGACGCTCTCCGCGCTCGCCTGCAGGCTGCCGACGCTCGTATCGCCGACCTCGAGGCTCAGCTCAAAGCTTGCCTGGAGCGTCCCGTACAGACAGTCGTAGCTGCTCCCGAAGCTCCCCTTGCTACTATCTACTTCCCCATCAACTCTTACAGCCTGAACCGTTCAGACCGCAACGTTCTCGGTGCTATCGCCAACATCATGAAGGCTAACCCCAACCAGGGTTATGTTCTCACCGGCTACGCCGACAACTACACCGGTACCGACGCTTACAACGTTCGTCTGCGCCACAACCGCGCCAACAGCGTTCAGAAGCAGCTCGTTCGCAACGGTGTTCCCGCTTCACAGCTTGAGGCTACTATCAACAACGAGAACCTCAACCCCAACGGCGAAAAGTTCGTAGCTCTTGACCGCTGCGTTACCATCACCGAGAAGAAGTAATCGTCAACGATAACGATAACTAAAGCAGGGCGCTTCCCCACAAGGAAGCGCCCTGTTCTTTTTATGACTACCGGTAGCGGCATCGATTTTGCCGATTATAAAGTCAGAAACTTAGTTTTATACCACCCATGGCAGTGAATCGCGGCATGGGGTAGCCGCGGTTTATTTGATAACGGGCGGCGGTGACATTGTCGAGATTGAGCGACAGAGAAAGATAGCGGCACACTTGCCAGGCAAAGCGCATGTTCAGCGTCGCGTATGATTGCCGGTCAATATCATCGACCACATACAGTCCCTCAACGCCCTTAAGCTCGGCATCAACGGTGAGAACGTCGATGGGATTCCACGATGCGCCTAAATAATATTGATTGCGCGGTGCGGCTGTAAGGTCATCAAGCGATGTGTGCAACAGGCTGTACGTAGCCCAGAACTGCAGTCGGCGGTCGGCGTGCCATCGTGCCGACACCTCAATACCCTTGTTGATAAAACTACCGGTATTGACATTCTTCATGTCGACTACTTGAATCATATTGCTGCCACGGCTATAATAGGCGGTAATGTCTATCCCCACTCCCGGTAGTGCCTGTGTTCCTACAGTGACCTCATAATTGGTCATCAGCTCGGGCTGGAGCTCGGCATTGGCCATACGGTAAAGATACAGTTCCTTGAACGATGGATTTCGGTAACCTCGTGCTACCGAGCCCTTTATTGTCCAGTCGACCGCCGGATGCCATACAATGCCTCCCTGCGGAATCACTCGCGTGTCAAATATCGAGCTGTTGGCCACTCTCACGCCGGCATTCAGCACGAGGCTTTCGTCAAACAGCGACTGGCTGAGGGTTAAATAAGGAGAATATTCTGTTATCGCTTTCCGCTCCATCGTCGACAAGCTCCCGTCAGTGTGATGTTTGCCACCCGATATGGGGACACTACCTGTATAACGGTCAAAATCGAAGCCTACCGTTGATACCGCGCCATGCCATAGCGCTACATTCTGGTAGGCTAAAACGCCCAATCGATCGTCAAGGCTGTGAAAATGTCGCGGATCATCAACGTAGTGGTTGCCATAACTATAGTACACGCGAATCGAGCCGTTTACGCGCCCATAGCGGTTCACGGCAGTAAGCGAAGCCTCACCTCTCGTAACGTTCTGGTGATAGATGTCGGTCGACTCGGGATCTGATAGGGTCGGGTACACCGGGTCGTTGCCTTTGAATTGCATCACACTGTAGTCGACAGCCAGATTCCAATTGTCGTTGATCCTGTATCCGCCCTTAAAGTAACCTCCCAACTGGCTGAAATCAAAATTATCAAGCAAGCCGTCGGTGTGGTCGTAGTTTATCGATGCGGTCAGTGACCATCGGCCATAGCGCGCACGCATTGATGCCGACGTAAGCCACGTATTGTAAGACCCGCCGCTCACGTTCAGTTGCCCCGAAATGCCTTCTTTAGGCACGTCTTGCGTTATTACATTAATAACGCCACCCATGGCGTTGGAGCCATACAATACCGATCCGGGGCCACGCAGCACCTCAACTCGCTCGGCGTTGGCTACCATATAGCTGTCGGCTACGGGATGTGAGAATACTCCCGAGTATTGAGGCTGTCCGTCAACCATAATCAGTACGCCATTTGTTGGAGCTCCTCCCACTCCTCGTATTTTGATGCCGCCCGACCCTCCGTTGCTTAGGCCAAAACCAAGCATGTTGCGTTCTGTCACGAACAGGCTTGGTACGAGGCCAGAGATTGCCGACAGGAGCTTGGAATCGCCTGTCGCTTCAAGGCGAGTAGCGCCGACAGTAGTCACCGTGTAAGGCAATAGATTGCGGGCCGTGGCATCATTACTGCCAGTGACTACAACTTCGCCGAGATTACGAGAAAGGGTGTCAGTACCCTCAGAGGCAAAAACCAAGCATGCCGGCACCAAAGCCGACAAGCCTATTGATAATAATCGTTTCATTAAACAAGCTCTAAAGTGTAGCGTAGATATTATTTGTCGATGTTGACAATCTTGTAGGTCTGCGATCCCAGGCCTATTTTCTCGGCATGCTCCAAGGTGTGCATACCATGGCGAGAGTCGATACGCTCGATCAAGTGCACTTTTCCCGAGTCGGGCGACTCTCGCACCATATCGGTGCAAGCACGGTCCAGCGCCACAGGGTCAAGAGATGCGAGAATACCCAGGTCGCCCATCTGCGGAGCCGCAGGGTGTGAGTCACAGTCGCAATCTACCGAAAGATTATTGGCCACGCTGATGTAGAGAATGCTGTCGCCACAGTGCTGCGCGATAGCTTTGGCAGCCTCGGCCATCGACTCGAGAAAATCATCTTGTTCGGCAAGATTAGACCACAGGATGCCTGGGTCAGCCACCTTGCCGGCGCTGTGTATATGCGATTTTCCGTTGGCCGACGCTATTCCTATCGACATGTTCTTAATCGCGCCTCCGAAGCCACCCATTGCATGCCCCTTGAAGTGGTTGAGGATTACATAGAAATCATAATCGGTGAAATGTGAGCCTACAATATCCTCGGTGAGATGCTTTCCGCCCTCGATAGGTATCGCGATCTCCCCCTCGCCATCCAGAATGTCGACCGGAGCAATGGCCGTGAAACCGTGGTCGACAGCCGTCTGATAGCTATCCTCGGTCTTGGCACGCTTGCCGCCATAGGCAGTGTTACATTCCACAATCGTACCGTTCACATGTTTTACAAAATCGCCTATAAGCTCGGGATGCAGATAGTTGTCACCTCCGGGCTCTCCGGTCGAAATTTTCACGGCAACCTTGCCAGTAGCCTCACGCCCGAGCGCTTGATAAATCTTGATAATAGCTTCGGGGCTAATCTCGGAAGTATAATATACTACCGCTGTATCAGCTACCGCCACATCCTCGGCTACGCCCGATTCGCCCGCCTTGGCATTACCGCAGGATGTCATATACACACCCGCCATTACCGATGCAAGCATAAACAATGATAAATACTTCATAACAATATAGGTTTAATATTCATTTTGATTACAAAAATAATCAAAGGTAACAATGTAATCAAATGAGTATTAGCTCAACAACCTGATATCGGTAAAAATGGTAATAACTAACGGAAAATGTATAACTGCACAAACGCGCTAGCGACGTAATTTTGCTTCCGGAATGCACGGATACAACTAAATTGATCTCATAAGCTGTTCAAACAATGACGCCGGGAGCGCAGTGATTGCACGCCCGGCGTCGAATTTTATCCATCTTCCCAACAAATACAGTGCCAAAAACTCCCAAAACAAGCACAGCTAAGATTAAATCTTTGAGCACCCTCCGTATAATACAGATAATCAATCAACTAAACAAACAGACAGTAAGATACTTTCAAGATAAAAAAATCATCAAACCCACCATGAAACAAATTCAAATACACCACAATGACCCAAAATCAAACGCTTCACAAACTCCACCACATTATTTATAGATATTATATACTGCGTTTACAACTAATTAATTATCTTTGGGGGTGTTAACCAACTGATTTATTTATGCTTCAGAAATTTTTTAAACTTGCCGGAGCGGCTATGGCGTTTGCTGTCGTGATGGCGTTGGGTGCGTGCTCTCAGAGTGGCCCCCGTACGGTTGAACCGTTCATCAGTTTTGCCAACACTACATCTATTGATATCGTTAAGGCTGAGTTGACCGATTCTAACACGGTCCTTCATATCAATGCTCATTATCGCCCGGGCTATTGGATCAAGATTGCGGGTGATACTTATCTCGAGGCCGACGGGAAGCAATATGCCATGATCGGGACCGAGGGTATAGAACCCGGCAGCGAGTTTTGGATGCCTGAGAGTAGGGAAGCCGATTTTAAACTGTTTTTCGAGCCGCTGCCTTTCTCTACCAAGCAGTTTGATTTCATCGAGGGTAAGGACCCGGGGGCTTTTAAACTCTGGAACGTCGATATAACCGGCAAGCCTCTTCCCGAGTTCCCCGATGGGCTCCCGGCTGAGTTCAAGCGTGAGCCTGTCGATGGTCCGGTGCCTGCTCCGCGACTCGAAATTGGCCGTACTACCGTCAATTTTCATCTCTTGCCATATCGCCCGGAGTTTGGCGACGAATACTTCGTGTATTTAAACTCTATGGATGGCGGTCAGGAAGAATACTCTGTGAAGTTTGATGACAAGGGTAACGGAACAATATCTTTTGACCAATATGGTCCTGCCGAGGCTTTTCTTGTCAATAGCGAAACTCACTATGGCTACGCAACGCTTAATTTGTCGCCCGGCGAAACTGTTGATTGTTATGTTGATATGCGTAAGTCCGGTTCGTTTGCCATGAGCAACCGCAAGGATTTTGATACTTGGTTCTCATCGTTCCACAATGGCTACTACCGTGATCTCAACCTCTTGCAGGGCAAGAACCATAAATACTATGGAATGCAACTTTACACCGGCGACTTTGCCGACTATCACATGACCGGTCAACAGTACAAGGATATGGTAAAATCGCTCTACGATGCTCTGTCCGATTCAATACAGGCTGCCGATGCCTCACAGATGCAGAAGGAATACATGAAGTTGCAGCTTCAAAACCAAGTGCTGAAAGCTATTGCCGACTACCGTTATTTCCTGGGACATAACTACCGTAATGTCAAGGGCGACTGGCGCTCTCATGTTCCGCAGGATTCAATCATCGCACACCTCGATGATGCCGATTTTGCCGAAGTCGCCACATGGTTTGACCTTTCCGATCCTCGTCTTCTCATGTTTGACAACTCGATCGGTGCCATCGACTGGAACAAACACGGTGTGCCGGGCGACCTGTCACGCTCGTTGAATATGTACAGCGGTATGATTGGTAAAGCACGCGACAACAAGCTCGATGCGGCCGATCTCGACAGTCTTCACACTCTGTCCGACCCATTCTTTGCAGCGGCCTGCGACTCGATTAACCAGCGGTCACTGCGCGAGTGTCTTCGACTGCAGGAACGTGCAAACGTCACACCTACACCCGATGTCGCTACCGACCGCATCTTCGATGCAATCGTAGCGCCCCACAAGGGCAAAGTGGTGGTCGTAGATCTTTGGAACACCTGGTGTGCCCCATGTCGTGCGGCGCTCAAAGCCAACGAGCCGCTCAAGGACGGTGAGCTCTCAAGCGAGGACATTGTGTGGATATACATTGCCGACGAATCGTCGGAGCAGGCCAAATACCTCGGCATGATACCCGATATACGCGGCATACACTACAAAGTCACTTCCGAGCAGATAGCTGCCATACGCGATCGCTTCAGCGTCGACGGAATCCCTTACTACATTTTCGTTGACCGCGAGGGAAAAGCGCAGGGACGCCCCGACTTCCGCGACCACAACATATACGTAGAAACAATCAAGGCAGCCCTCTAAACTCGGTATGAATTAAAGCACCTCCGTGTTCACAGCATTGGAGGTGCTTTGTTTTACAACGACTGAAGGATCAATTGATTGGCGCGGTCAACGACCGAGCTATCGAGCGAAGCCAGATATATCTGGGTTGTTGTCTCCGAGTCGTGTCCCATTGCCTCGCTAATCACGCTCAAAGGCACTCCTTTTACCTTTGCGGCCGAAGCCCAGCTGTGTCGCGCTACATAAAGAGTAAGAGGTATGGTTAGTCCTATCATGGTTGCAAGTTTCTTCAGATTATGGTTTATATTATAGGCTCTATTGCGATATACACTGCGGGCATTGCAATATGGAGTAGTAATAATGGGTAGTAGGTATTCGCTACGGTTGACCGGATATTTGTCAAGAATAAGTTGCATTTCTCGGGTCCATTTTACAATTAGTTGTTGACCGGTTTTACGCCGACGGTAGGTAATGTAACCATTATTTAAATCAGTTTTTCGAAGAAAGGACATGTCAATAAAACTCATACCGCGCAGATAAAAACTAAGCATGAACATATCCCTTGCATAATCAAGCGCCGGCGAACTGCACAGGTCAAGACCCCGGAGCTTTCTGACGCTTGATAAGGAAATTGCTCGTTTAACGGTTTTATCGATACCCGTGTAGACGTGTTTGAATGGATGTAGATTTTCAATTGCGCCACATTCTACCGCGCGGTTATATACGGCACGCAGTATGCGGGTATAAAATGAAATAGTATTAGGGATTAGACCACAGTTGTGAAGCCAAGCCTCGTAGTCTTCAATAACTTCGCCGGTTATAGCGTCTAACATTATATCATGTTCGTTGAATACATTATTGAGCGAGAGGAATCGCCTAAAGCTATTTGATGTGGTACGATATGTCTCGGCTGTTCTTATTCGGCCGTTCTTTTTTAATGTCGAGATGATATTGTCGATGTAGTTACAGAACGAATACTCATGGACATACCGATTGTATTCATTCAAAATGTCGTCGACCGAATAAGACAACATGGTTGAATCAAGCTTGCGCACAATTGTGTTAAAACGGTCGATTTCCTTGATTATACTATCATGTACAGCCTTTAAGAAGTGCACCCGATCACTATTGTAATCAACGGCGACCATAGATTGGCTTTCGTCCCATTCGTTTTGGGATATGCGAAAACGAGAGGTGATTTGCCGAAATTTTCGGCCATGAGAAATCTGAAAATAGATAGAGCCGGGGCGATTCGCGACAGTAGACGCACGGAATTTTACTTTAATCGAAGCCATTGTATATATATTTAATGTTATAGTTTACTATAAAATTAAATAATTATACAGTACCCGTGATATACCTGTAATTACACTAATAGGTGGCGCAGAAACTGTTGACTCAGTGGCAAGAATTTCTCCGCCGTTATATAATCAGGGCAGCTGCATTATGATGATATGCAGCTGCCCTGTAGGGAATTATCGCGATTTGTGGGTGTGATTATTCGCGGGGGAGGACGTTGGTGTTGAGCTTGGCGTAGGCGCGGTCGGCCTTGGCGCGGGCTTCGTCAACACTGTCGGCGGTGGCGAGGATGACGGCCATGCGGCGGTGTCCTTTGATTTCGGGCTTGCCGAATATACGCATCTGCACGCCGGGCTCGGCAAGTACCTCGTCGAGGTTTTCGAGCTCGAGGCGGTTGGTGTCGCCCTCTACCACAACGGCGCGCGATGCCGAGGGGCCATAGAAACGAATCTCGGGCACGGGCAGGCCGAGGATGGCGCGGGCATGGAGTGCAAACTCGCTCATGTCCTGCGAAATCATTGTAACCATGCCGGTGTCGTGGGGGCGGGGTGATACCTCGCTGAAGATGACTTTGTCGCCCTTGATGAACAGTTCGACGCCGAAGATGCCGTAGCCGCCGAGCGCGTCGGTAACTTTCTTGGCTATCTCGCGGGCGCTTTCAAGAGCCTTGGCGCTCATGGGCTGAGGCTGCCAAGAGTAGCGGTAGTCGCCGTTGACCTGGATGTGACCCACGGGCTCGCAATAGGTCGTGCCCGACTTGGAGCGCACCGTGAGCAAGGTGATCTCATAGTCGAAGTCGACGAATCCCTCGACAATCACGCGGCCGGCTCCGGCACGTCCGCCTTCCTGTGCTTCACGCCAGGCTGCATCAACGTCGGCCTCAGATTTTACGGTCGACTGGCCGTGGCCCGACGAGCTCATGATAGGCTTCACGACACAGGGTATGCCTATCTCCTTGATCGCTTCGTCAAATTCCTCGCGGGTCGATGCAAAACGATAGGGTGAGGTCTTAACACCGAGTTCTTCGGCTGCAAGGCGGCGTATGCCCTCGCGGTTCATGGTGAGCCATGCGGCCTTGGCGGTGGGGGTCACGTTGTAGCCTTCTTTCTCGAGTTCAACAAGAACGGGCGTAGCGATAGCCTCGACCTCGGGGATAATGTGATCAGGTTTTTCCAGTTTGATTACGCGACGCAATTCAACGGGATCGAGCATGTTGAAAACATGGCAGCGGTGTGCCACCTGCATGGCGGGTGCATTGGCATACTTGTCGCATGCAATCACCTCGACACCGTAGCGTTGCAATTCGAGAGCAACTTCCTTACCAAGTTCGCCACTTCCCAGCAATAGAGCGCGACGCGCGATGGGAGTCAAAACAGTACCTATTTTAGTCATCTTGAATATTGATTAAAAATGTATTGGTTTTATGTTGTATTTTCAAATTACTTCCATGTCGGCTACAAGACGCTGGCGCACGACCTCATACATCATCACTCCGGCGGCCACCGAGACATTGAGCGACCCTATTTTACCGAACATGGGGATGGAAACAAACGTGTCACACTGTTTGATTACCTCGGGGTCGATGCCAACATCTTCGGCTCCCATGACGATGGCTACGGGACCGGTATAGTCGGCCTGGGTGTAGTTGATGTCGGCTTTCTCGCTTGCAGCTACCACCTTATAGCCGTTCTCGCGCAGGAAGCGCACCGCTCCACGCACCGAGCGCTCGCGACACACCGGGATGTGATGGAGCGCGCCGGCCGACGTCTTTACGGCATCGCCGCCTACGCTCACACTGCCGTGCTCGGGAATGACAATGGCATCGACACCGGCACACTCACATGTGCGCGCTATGGCACCGAAATTGCGCACGTCGGTAATGCCGTCGAGCACTACAATAAACGGCAATAGCCCCTCTTCGTAGAGCTGGGGTACGAGGTGGTCGAGACGGTGGTAGGTGACGGCCGAAAGCATTGCAACGGCGCCCTGATGGTTCTTGCGCGTAATGCGGTTGATACGCTCTATGGGAACGCGTTGCACGGGAATGCGGGTCTGCCTGATGCGCTCAAACAGTTCCGATGCCAGTTCGCCCGATAGGTCTTTTTTGATGAAAATCTTGTCTATTTCCTTGCCGGCGTCGATAGCTTCGATTATCGCTCTCAGGCCGTATATGTAGTCGGTTGGATCCATTATAGAATTGATGATTTAGAAATGAGAATTTATTTGAGTCCCAGCAGGGAGCGGGCGTTGGCGCGGGCTGCCTCGTCGACGTGGTCGCCGCTGAGCATTGCCGCTATCTGTTCTACTCGCTCGTCGGGGGTAAGAGCGACGATGCGCGTAGTTGTCGAGTCGTCGGTATCTTCCTTGTATACTTTATATTGTGACGATGCCAGCGCTGCGACCTGTGGCAGGTGGGTGATGGCTATGACCTGTATGTTCTGCGCGATTTCGCCCATCATGCGTCCCATGCGGGCGGCGATGTCGCCCGAAACTCCGGTGTCGACCTCGTCGAAGATTATCGATGGCAGCTGCATCTTGTCGGCCACGATCGATTTAAGCGACAACATCAGTCGCGAAATCTCACCGCCCGATGCTGTCCCGCCAACGGGCATCAAAGGCTGGTTCTTGTTGAACGCAAACAGGAATTCGATCGTATCTATGCCGGTGGGAGTAAGTTCGCCCTGGGTCAAAGACACCTGGCAGCGGAGGTTTTTCATTCCCAGCGGGATTGCGCGCTCTTTCAATACCTCGGCAAATCTTACCGATGCCTGGCTGCGTTCCTCGCTTATGGCGCGGGCACACTCGAGAGCGGCTCGCTTGGCTTTCTTTGCAGCTTCCTCGAGGCGGTGGAGCCGTTCGTCGCCGTTGGTGACGTTGTCGACCGAACGGCGCAGGCGCTCACGCAGCTCGATAAGCTCCTCGACGGTGTCGACATGATGCTTGCGCTCGAGGTCATAGATGTCATTAAGACGCTGTTCAACTTCCTCGAGCCTGGCCGGGTCGGCATTTATATCGCGGTCGAGATCACCGAAAGTGTCGGCCAGGTCGCGGGCCTCGATGCGTATAGCCTCGATGCGCTCCATGAGCTGCGGCGCGTCGTCGATGAGCGATACGATTTCCGACACGTTGGACTCGACAGTCTTCAGCAGCGACAATATCGATGGCGAACCGTTTGAAAACGCATCGGTGATGGCTGTAAGCGATGCCTTTACCTCGGTAAGGTTGGCCATGAGCTCACGCTCTTTCTCCAGCTCTTCCTGTTCCCCCTCCACGAGGTTGAGCTCGTCGAGCTGGCCGAGTTGAAAGCGCATGTACTCCTCGTCGGTCTTACTGTTGGCGAGGTCGCGTTTAGCCACCTTGTATCGGTGAAGGGCCTGGCGGTATTCATTATATAGGTCGGCATACCGGGCTCTGGCCTCGGCGTTGCCGGCAAGCGAGTCGATCACTTGCAGCTGGTAGGGGGGCGATGCGAGCTGCAGGTTCTGGTGTTGCGAGTGTATGTCGACGAGTTGGGCGGCTACGGCCTGCAGTGTGGCCAGGTTGACGGGCGTATCGTTTATGAAAGCACGCGAACGGCCGCTGGGCAGAATCTCCCTGCGCAGGATGCACATATCGGTCGCATCCCACTCGATATCGTTTTCGCGGCAAAAGGCTTCGATGGCCGGATAGGCCGCAACACTGAACGTTGCCTCGATCACCGATTTTGTGTCGGTGCGACGCACGGCTTTCGTGTCGGCACGCCCGCCGAGAAGCATCGACAGCGCTCCCATTATGATAGACTTTCCCGCGCCGGTCTCGCCCGTGATTACATTGAATCCGGGCTTGAACGCAATGTCGATGCGGTCGATCAGCGCGTAGTTGGATATATGAAGTGTCTCAATCATCTTGAGTTTGTTTTTCCTGCTTTAATTTCATCAAGCTGCTTGGTCTCGGTGGGGTAGATAGGCGACAGCAGGTCGTAGACTTTCTCCCGCTCGTTTACCGGAGCCTGAGAATATATGTTTACAAGCTCGTCGAGCTTGGCATCCTTGAACATTGACAGGGCCACCGACATGGGGTTGGCCCGGTAAATGGTCGAGAGATTGCTCAGAGTCTTGGTGATATTGGCACGTCCCTTGTCGGGGCCCACCGACATCTCGTCGAGCCCGGTGCGGTGATACTCATAGAGCAAGTCGCGTATGCCCTGAGTCGACTGGTCGGTGAAAGCCGACAGCACCGCACTGCGGTTCTTGTTGTCCTCGAAGGCTTTCCATCCCGCCTCGCCCGACGATTGTGCCATCTGCACGATCATGGCCAGGCGGTCGTAGAACGGCTGCCCGCCTCGGCGCGAGAACGAGTCGAAGTCGACCGCAAGGAACAGGTAGGCATAGAAGTTGAGGATTGCGGTGATCTGGCTCTCCATCGAGTTTTCAGAGAACACCAGCGGCTCCCCCTCCTGGTAGGCGAAGTCAATCTTCGTGTCCTTGAAGTTGATGAGTGTAGTAGTGTAGGTCGAGTTATACACGGGGCGGGTAAGCTGCACCTGCAGGTCACCGCTCATCACGCCGTCGGTGTAATCCTTGATTGTAAAGAACATGCGGCACTCGAGGCGCTCGTTGGCCGAGATCTGGGCGTTGCTGAACTTGGTGGTGTTCATATACTCGGTGACAGCCTCGGTGAGCGTCTCGAAAACGCTCTTGTTTGATCCGTTAATCTGGTCGGTATTGAACTCGACGGTGCAGTTGAGTTCCTGAGCGCGCAGCGATTGAAGGCCGGCGCCGAGAACAAGCACGAGGAGCAATATCTTAATGAGTGATCGGGTCATAACGGGTCAATAGCGAGATTATGTCGCGTGCACATTCCTGCTTCGATTTCAGCGGCAGGTCGGCAACTACCCCCTGGGGTGAAAAGACGGTCACTTTGTTGGTATCGCAGCCAAATCCGGCCCCACTGTCGCGCAGCGAGTTGAGCACTATGAGGTCGAGGTGTTTGGATGCCAGTTTGTGGCGGGCGTTGTCGGCTTCGTTGTCGGTTTCGAGCGCAAATCCTACCGTGAGCTGTCCGGGTCGCTTGCGCGATGACAGTGTAGCAGCGATATCGGGGTTTTTCACCAGCTCGAGCGATGGCAGGTCGGTTGTCTCGCGTTTAATCTTTGATGTGGCGGGGTGGGCCGGGGTATAGTCGGCGACAGCAGCGCTGAATATTGCGATTGAAGCCTCGTCGAACAGCGGCTCGCAAGCTTCAAGCATCTGGCGGGCGCTCTCCACTTTGACCACTTTCACTCCGGGATGTGACGGTTTCACTTCAACGGGCCCTGATACTACGGTCACTTCGGCACCACGGGCTGCGGCTGCATCGGCGAGCGCGTATCCCATCTTTCCGGTAGAATAGTTGCCGATAAAGCGCACGGGGTCAATGGGTTCGTAGGTGGGACCGGCGGTGATGAGCACTTTTTTACCGGCCAGCTCGTCGGTGTCGTTGAAGAACCTGTAGAGCACGTCGAAGATGCGTTCGGGCTCTTCCATGCGACCCTTGCCTATGAGATGGCTTGCAAGCTCTCCCTCGGCCGGCTCGATGATGTGGTTGCCGTATGATTTCAGCAACTCTATATTTGCAACGGTCGATGGGTGTGCCATCATGTCAAGATCCATTGCCGGAGCGATGAATACGGGCGCTTTGGCCGACAGGTAGGTGGTAATGAGCATGTTGTCGGCCACACCGTGTGCCATCTTGGCTATCGATGATGCTGTCGCGGGCGCTATGACCATGGCGTCGGCCCACAGGCCCAGGTCGACATGGCTGTGCCACTCGCCGGTGTTGGCGGTGAAAAACTCGCTTACCACAGGTTTGCCTGTCAGGGCCGACATTGTCACCGGGGTGATAAATTCCTTGGCCGACGGGGTCATGACAACCTGTACCTCGGCACCGGCCTTGACAAACAGGCGTGCAAGCGAAGCCGACTTGTAGGCGGCGATACCGCCTGTGATTCCAAGTATGATATGTTTTCCGCGCATCACTTTGACTGCATGTAAAAACGGGTAAACACGCGCTTCGTATCGCCCGAGAAGTCACCCTGCTGTATCCAACTGTAATATCCGGGGTCACGTTTCAGAACATCGACAACGGGCTGCCCCTTGTATTTGCCGAAGTTAATGACGGGTACATCCTTGTCGTTGAGGATGATGCGCCCCATGAGGTCGACATTGCGGTTGGGGGCCGAATACTTTGACAGCTCGTCGATGTCGTTGGGCAGGTCGTCGTAGCGGTCGAGCTGTGCCTTCAGCACCTCGTAGGTGGCGCGGGTGTCGGCGTTGGCCGAGTGTGCGCCGTCGAGCTCCTTGCCGCAGTAGAAACGGTATGCTGCCACGAGTGTGCGTTGCTCTTTCTTGTGGAAAATCGTCTGCACGTCGATGAAGCGGGCTCGCGAGAAGTCAAAATCGACTCCGGCGCGCGCAAATTCCTCGGCGAGCATGGGCACGTCAAATCGATTGCTGTTGTAACCTGCTATGTCACAACCCTCAAAGCCTTTGGCGAGCGAGGCTGCCAGCTGTTTGAAAGTGGGCGCATCGGCAACATCGGCATCGGTGATGTGGTGCACGGCTGTGGCCTCGGCCGGTATGGGCATCTCGGGATTGACGCGCTTGGTGTATTCGCGTTCCTCGCCGTTGGGCATGATCTTGATTACCGAGATCTCGACAATACGGTCACGGGTTATGTTGGTGCCGGTTGTCTCGAGGTCGAAAAAAATGATAGGTTTTTTTAGATTCAGTTCCATTTTTCGCTGTTACGATGAATTAGAACTCCTGTACGGTCATGGGCATAAGGAGCATGAGCAACTCGCTGTCCTTGGCATCTTCCTGGGGCAGGAACACGCCGGGACGGCTGGGATCGCTGAGCTTGATTACCATCTCGGTGGTCGACAGGGTGCTGATTATCTCGATAAGATAGGGGGCGCTGAAGCCTATGACCATCTCCTGGCCGGTGAAGTCACACGGCAATGCCTCGCGGGCCGATGTGCAGAAGTTGTTGTCCTGCGCCTTCATTACCATCTCGGTGGGAGTGATCTTGAACTTAACAAGACCGTGGCCGGGATCGACAAACACACCTACACGCTTTACGGCGTTGAGCAGCGACACGCGGTCGACGGTGAGTACGTAGGGGTTGTTGGTGGGGATAACGCGGTTATAGTCGGGGAAGTTGCCCTTGATGAAACGGCAGTTGAATGTGTAGCGTCCGGTCGATATTGTGGCGCTCTTGGGCTCGATGACTGCGTGAACCATCTCGTCTTTGGCTACGATGTTCTTGAGTATGGTAGCGGGTTTTACAGGCATGATGAACGAGCACTCCTTGCCGGGAGCGGCCATCGTGTTGTTGTATTTTACGAGCTTGCGGGTGTCGGTTGCGACGAAAGTGATGCCCTCGGGCTTGATATCCCACAGGATGCCCATCATCTGGGGGCGCAGGTCGTCGGTGCCTACAGCGAAAATAGTGTTGTCGATACCTTTCACGATCATCTCGGCGGGGATGTCAAACTCGGCGCGCAGTCCGTCGGGATTCTCCTCGCGGTTGCGCGGATATTCATTGCCGTTAAGGCCCACGAAGTTGAATGTGCCGCCTGGATAAAGAATCTCAATGGCAAGCGTGTCCTCGTTGACCTGGAATGTCACACCCATGTCGGGGAGCTCTTTGAGCAGATCTACAACGCGACGTGCATCGACACAGAATGTTCCCTCGCCGTCAACGTCGCTCACGTCAACACTGGCCGTGAGGGTATTCTCGAGATCCGACGCTGTGATCGTGAGCGTATTGTCGGTCAAAGAAAAGAGGAAGTTGTTGAGGATGGTCATCGCGTTCTTCGAGTTGATGACCTTGCTCACAGCCGATGCGGCCGAATAGAGCGCTTTACTTGAGACGTTAAATTTCATTATGCTGGTTTTATTAGTTTTACTGTTGAACGAATAGACTATACCTATTCAAGCAACAAAAATAATAAAATCCCGCGTGCTTTAAAAATTAGCGGCCCAAAAAGTGCATTTGTGTTTTCAAAAAACGGCAAAACAATCAGAAATACCTCGTAACCGACACGCCCACTCTGTTGTCGCGGAACGATGTGGGGCCGGGCATGAGGTCGGTGACGCCTACCGCGGCATCGATACTCAGCAGCCATGAATCGCTGAACGGAACTCCGAACCCGAATTTCCAGGCGAGATCAACGCGGCGCTGTCCGTTGCGGCCGAACAGCGAGTCGTCAAACTCGTCCCAGTTTCCGTCGTTGGGCAGTCTTATCTTTCCTGCAAAGGCGTAGCTTAGCTCCGGGCCGGTAAATACCACCATCGACAGGTTCTCGGTAATGTCAAAGGCATATCCGGCCGCGAGAGGCACTCTCAGACCGACCTTGAAAATCGAAGGCGATTCAACCACGGTATCCTCGTTAGGAATGATTAGATCGTTGTAGGCATAGCTGTCATAGAAAAATGACAGTCCCGGCTCGAAATAGAACCCGTGGCCGAGGTAGATGTTGCATACCGCTCCGAGGGTGGCGCCATAGCCGTGGTCGAACATCTTTATGCTGCTGCCGTCGTTGTGCCAGTTTCCGGGAATATTGAAGTCAAAAGTAGCCTTGATGCCCCACATGGGGCGTGTGTCGACATTTGCCGCTTCGTCCTGTGCCCGCATCGTGCCGAGCACACCGAAGCAAATCATAATCAAAGTGATGAATCTTCTCATAACCGAATCATTTTGTTACAATATAAACGTCTTTCACAGGCGAGATATTGCACAGGAGTACGGTTACTTCATGAATACGAGGTAAACGGCAGCTATGAGCAGTAGAAAGGCGAGTAGATGGTTCCATTGCAGGTGGAAGCCTTCGAATGCTATGAGGCTGAAAATCACGAAGACGACGAGGGTGATGACCTCTTGCATCACTTTGAGCTGGATGAGCGAGAAGGGGCCGCCGTTGCCTTCGTAGCCAATGCGGTTGGCCGGTACCTGGCAGCAGTATTCGAGCAGGGCTATGCCCCACGACATCAGGATGATTACATATAGCGGCCATGAAGTGGAGATGCCGCGGTTGTTAAGCGATAGATGGCCATACCAGGCCAGGGTCATGAATATGTTGCTCACGATGAGCAGTGCGATTGTGGTTAATGAAGCGCTCATTATTAATCGGTTAATTCACGTAGTTTTGATATGTTGATAATACGGTGTTTGCCTTGCTTTCGGCCGTCGTAGACCTGCGATTTCTTTCGGTCGGCTTTACGCTCGGCATCGGTTATTCCGTCGCTGCCTGGTTTTACTTGGGCCGGAATGCTGTCGAATGTGACTTTATAGACGTCGGCACACGGAGGGTAGCCCAGCATGGTCCACATCACGTATTCCGAGCCGTCGCCTGTTGCCGACGGGACGGCTTCGATGACGATTGAGGCAGTAGAGATATAACGAGGAATGAAGTCACCGTTGTCGACAGCCTCTTGAATGTCGGTCTGTGTGATGTCGAAGCCCGAATCGGGGTCGAACAGACGGCGTGACAGGTTGCCGATCATATCTTCTTTGGCTATGCTTGGCGTGCATCTAAGGTATAGATTGGCTATACCTTCGCGTGCCACCCCGAGTCGGCCTTCGGGCCCTCCCGAGTGCGAGTAATTGGTTCGGACGATTGCTGCGCTGTCGGCTACGCCATATATTTTGTAGCCATGGTCGTGGGTCTCGAAGTAGGCGGCGTTGCCCGAGGCGTCGATCACGCCGAAGTTGGCCTGCACGCCCATAGGTCGTGGTAATGAATCAAGCAGCAGTTTGAAGTCGTTGATGGTGCGGCACTTCTGCAGGGCTGCTGTCATTACAAGCCCCTCGCGGTCCTTGACCGTGGCGGTGTCGGGCACGAGGTTATAAGAGGCTGTGTTCATCACGGCAAAGCCGGCGCGGTTCATCCCTATCCAGGCTTCCCGTCCGGCAGTGTCGTCGCAGTTGTGCAGGGCGATGTATTCCAGGGTCGAATCGGTAGCCTCGTGGCGTGCGATGAAGTTGTGTGGCGCCCCGGTGTCGCGGTGTTTCCACAACAGCGTCGACCCGCTTGCCGAACGGCTCCTGCCCACGATGGCCGAAGTGCACGCCCGGGCGTCAATGCCGGCGGCAAGCGTTGCCAGGGCGACAAGCGACAGTATGCAGTTAGAAAGTTTCAAGGAATGACGCTTTTAGACGGTCTTTTACAAGCCACTGGTGATCCGCGTCGCCATAGTTGGCAAAGGGGTAGATGGATATGCCCCCTCGGGGAGTGAACAGGCCGCGCACTTCAATGTAAAGCGGGTCCATGAGCTTTACCAGGTCGTTGAGGATGATGTTGATGCAGTCCTCGTGAAAATCGCCGTGGTTGCGGAACGAGAACAGGTAGAGCTTGAGGCTCTTGCTCTCGACCATGCGCTCGCGCGGGATGTAGTTGATGATGATTTTTGCAAAATCGGGCTGCCCTGTCTTGGGGCATAGCGAGGTGAACTCGGGGCAGGTGAATGTCACCAGATATTCGCGGCCGGGGTGCTTGTTGATAAATGTCTCGAGCACCTCGGGAGCGTACTGTGTGGGATATTTAACACCGGTGTTACCTAACAGGGTAACACCGGTGAGTTGTTCGTCGGTTCTCATTATTTGATTTCTTTGACTTTCAGGTGGTCGCCTGTCTCTTTGGCTATGTTCTCGAAATAGCGGGGATCGTCATATCCGCCGAAATCGGGGTAAGCGGGTATGCCCTCGTCGGTGCGCTTGAACGAGCCGTCCTCGTTCTGCTTCTTGATGTTTCCGTCCATGTATTTGACAAACAGGAAGTCGCCAAGCTCCTTGTAGCGGCGTGTGGCGTTGTCGCTCCAGTGGTCGGCCAGGAACTGTACGATGTCGAGCGCGTCCTCGCGGTCAAAGGCGCGAACCTGCTCCTCGACTACAGCGACATCAACTTTGATTGAGTCTTCAAGTTCTTTCTGCACTCGGCGTATGTCGGGAATCATCTGTGAGTAGCGGTTATATGCCTGGTTGGCAACGTAGTTGTTGACCCAGAAATTGGAGCTCCAGTCGAGCGTGTTTGTATCGCCGTGTCCAAGTGATGCGGGAACGCGTTTTACCGAACAGAAGATGGGCAGGTAAACACATGTGTTGGCGTCGTCGGTACCGAACCACAGGAGACCCTTGAGATAGTCAGGGACATTGTCGCGCAGGCAGGCCACGAACGAGAATCCGGTCTGCTGTGTGGCTATGGCGCGCTCGTGGGTGTACTCGGCATCGTCGACCTTGAACGTCATCGGGCGCCAGCGGTAAGGCACGGCATAGGGACCGGCACCTACATCTTTTGTCATGTCAAACGGGGTGCCCTCGTAGTGGTCGCGCATCATGTTCTTCATGTCGTCGGCCGTGAGCTTGTGGTTGGGTTTTACCCACAGGGGCATTACCTCGCCCGATGCCTCATAGATCCAGGGCAGGTAACGGTCCATGCCGTCGGCGTGGGCGTTGTAGTAGCTCCACACGCGGGCATCACAGCCACGCAGAGCTCCGAAATCGTAAACAGCGTATGCGCGCGAGAAGCTGAAATCCTCATCCTTGCCGTCGAAGTAACCCTTGCTGCGGGCAAAGTCGATGACGTCGGGCGAGTATATGCATTCCTTTTTATTCTTTAGCGGGAATTTGTGGATGCGCGAGTGGTTGGCATGTCCGGCGATGCAGTCGTCGGGCACTCGCATGGCCACCCACACGGCGCCGGGGTTATCCTTGCCCTTGCCTATGAGTTCCATGATCCAGGCCTCGTTAGGGTCGGCGATGGAGAATGACTCGCCGCTCGAGGCATAGCCGTAGCGGTCAACGAGATCGGTCATTACCATGATGGCCTCGCGGGCGGTGCGTGCGCGCTGCAGGGTGATATAGATGAGCGAGCCATAGTCGATGAGGCCCGAGCCCTCGAGCTCCTCGCGGCCACCCCAGGTGCTCTCGGCTATGGCAAGGCCGTGCTCGTTCATGTTGCCTATGGTGGCGTAGGTCTGCTCTGCCTCGGGTATCTCGCCAAGGTATTTTTGAGAGTCCCAGTCGATTACACGGCGCATCGCGCCCTTGGGATGGGTGGCGGCCGGCTGGCTGTAAAGCTCGCCGAAGAGGTTGTGGCTGTCGGCCGCATAGGTTATCATCACCGAGCCGTCGGCGGTTGCGCCCTTACCGGCTATAAGGCTGGTGCAGGCAAGAGTGGAGATGGTTGCCATTGCTACCAGTGTAGAAAGAGTCGATAGTCGTTTTACCATATTTTTGTGATAAGATTTTTAATTCTGTGGCTAATAATGTATCTTTGAAAGTTCAAAGATAGCAAATATTCACCAATCAACCACTATAGTATATTAAAATAACGTATCATCACATTATGAAATCACTTGCCCGATTATTTATGGCCGCGATGCTCACCCCCTTTGTGTGCGGAGCTCAGGTATTTGTTGAAACCGACGCCTATGTGTGGACGGGTGATACCGTGCGCCAGGGCGAGTACCGGGCCATTGCAGTTTCACCCGCCGAGATACAGTCTACCTACCATGCCCGGCCCGGTTACTACATGGGGATTAAACCGGAGTGGAAACTAAAGAACGATATAAGCTCATACCCGCAGCTCGAGACCTCGAGCACCATGCAGCGCGCCATCTACAACATGGGCCTCGACGAGATGGTAAACGCCGTCGAACCCGACACCACGCTGCGCACCGGCGCGGCATGGGGTGGGGTATGGACGCGCGATGTGAGCTACTCCATCATCCTGTCAATGGCCTACATGCAGCCCGAGGCTTCGAAGATATCGCTCATGAAGAAAGTCGATCCTCTCGGTCGCATCATCCAGGACACCGGCAGCGGTGGTGCCTGGCCCATATCGACCGACCGTGCCATCTGGGCCGTCGCGGCCTACGAGATTTACAAGGCAACCGGCGACCGCGACTGGCTTGAATACATCTATCCCATAATCAAGCGCTCGCTCGATGACGATGCCCTCGTTGACCGTGACCCGGCTACGGGGCTTGTCAAAGGCGAGACTTCGTTCATCGACTGGCGACAGCAGAGTCATCCACGGTGGATGCAGACGGCCAACATCGCCGAGTCGCTAACGCTGAGCACCGGCACCGTTCATTCACGGGCGCTAAAAGTGCTGTCGGAGATTGCCGCCGAGTTGGGCCACAAAGATGAAGCACGCCATTATGCCGCCGAGTCTCAAAGTATTGCCGACGCCATCAACGAGCACCTGTGGCTCGATGACAAGGGCTACTACGGCATGTACCTTTATGGCGGCGATAATCTTATCATGAATCCGCGAGCCGAGACTCTCGGCGAGTCGCTTGCAATACTCTGGGACATAGCTCCTGAAGAACGAGCTCGCACCATTACCGAGAGTAATCCCACTACACCCTTTGGTGTAGCGATATTCTATCCCCAGATTGCCGATATGCCGCCTTATCACAACAATGCCCTGTGGCCCTGGGTAGCTTCATACTGGGCTATGGCCAATGCCAAGGTTGGCAACGAGCAGGGTGTCCTGGAGGCAATAGGTTCGGTGGTGCGTCCGGCCGCTCTTTTCTGCACCAACAAGGAGAATTTTGTGCTTGACAACGGCGACATCGCCACTGAACTTAACTCGAGCAATATGCTATGGTGTCTAGCAGGCAACATTGCCCTTACTCATAAAATACTGTTCGGCATAGAGTTTGAGCGCGATGGACTCGCCTTCCATCCGTTTGTTCCCAAAGCGTTGGCTGCCGACCGCGCTCTCAAAGGATTCAAGTATCGCGATGCCACCCTCGACATCACGGTCAAGGGCTACGGTGATGAAATCAAGTCGTTTACTGTCAATGGTAAAAAGCATAAGCCTTTTATTCCGGCTAATGCAAAAGGTAGACTTAACATTGAAATCGTCATGGCCGACAATACTCCTGCACCCCTTGCCGTCAACCGCCGCCCCAATCTCAAGGCGCCGCTCACTCCGGTGGCATGGCTCGAAGGGAATGTGCTTCGCTGGAACCCTGTGGAGTACATCGACCATTACACCGTCTTGCGCGACGGGCAGCGGATTGCCGAGGTCAATACTACGACGTTTGACGCTTCAGAGCCGGGCGAGTACCAGGTGATAGCTGTTTCAGATGACGGTGTGACCGAGTCGTTTGCTTCCCAGCCACGGTCAAACCGCCCCGAGTGGATGTTTGAAATACCCGGTGCGACAACCGCTATGAAGTCGGCCGAGGTAAGATATCAGCCCAAAGGTGACATCAAGGGCTATACCGGAGCCGGATTTGTCGAAACCGACCACTCGACCGGGACGCTCAGTATTCCTGTATCGGTCCCCGAGACAGGTGATTATGTAATACGACTCATTTATACCAACGGCAACGGTTCGGTTACGACCGAGAGCAGCGCCGCCATCCGCACTATGGCCATCGACGGCAACAGAGCCGGCGCCGTAGTCTTGCCTCACCGTGGTGAGGGCAACTGGAGCGACTGGGGCGAATCGACAGCCATCAAGGCTCATCTTGAAAAAGGCAGCCACATGCTCACTCTCTCGCTTGAACCCGAAAACGAGAACATGGATCGAAAGACCAACCATGCGCTCATCGATGCCGTAAAAATTACAAAATTATAAAATTATAATCATGAAATTTTTCATATCAGCCGGCGAAGCCTCGGGCGACCTGCACGCCTCCGAACTCATCAAGGCTCTGAAGACTCTTGACCCGGATGCAACGTTCGACTTCCTCGGCGGCGACCTCATGGCCGAGGCTGCCGGCAATGCTCCTATTATCCATTACCGCGACATGGCCTTTATGGGATTTGTCGACGTGATAAAACATCTCGGAGCCGTTACAGGCAATCTCAAAACAGCCAAAAAGGCTATTAGCGACGGTCACCCCGATGCAGTGATTCTCGTAGACTATCCTTCGTTCAACCTGCGTCTTGCCCGCCATGCCTACGAGCTCGGAATCCCTGTCTATTATTACATTTCGCCCAAGGTGTGGGCCTGGAAAGAGGGGCGCGTAAAGCAGATAAAGAAATACGTAAGGCGCATGTACTCGATCCTTCCTTTCGAGGTCGAGTTCTATTCGAGCCGTCATGACTACAAGGTCGATTATGTGGGAAATCCGTCGGCCGAGGAGGTTGATGCCCGCATTCCTTCGCTACCCACACAAGCCGAGTTTGCCAAAGCTCATAATCTTGACCCCGACAAGCCTATCCTCGCTCTCGTGCCCGGTAGCCGTGTCTCCGAGATAAAAAACAACATGGCAATCATGGCCGAGGTAGCTTCGCGTCATCCCGAGTATCAGGCCGTAGTGGCCGGGGCACCCTCGATCGATGACTCGCTGTATCGCTCGCTCACTCAGCTGCCCGTCGTGCATGGCGCCACTTTCCAACTGGTGGGCGTGGCCGATATCGCCCTGGTTACGAGTGGAACCGCGACGCTCGAGGCGGCCCTGCTCGGCACGCCCCAGGTAGTATGCTTCCGCCACGGTGGCAGCAAGCTCGTATATAATATGTATAAGCGGTTGCTGAAAATCCCCTTCGTCTCGCTGCCCAATCTCATCGCCAATCAGGCTGTCGTGCCAGAGATGCTCATGCACCTGTGTACTGCCGACACGGTCGATGCCGAACTGACGAAAATCCTCCCCGACACTCCCGGTCGCAAGGCTCAGCTCGACGGCTATGCCGTGATGCGCCGTCGACTCGGAACCAACAAAGCTGCCACCACTGCTGCCGGCCATCTCATCGACGATTTGAAACAATTTAAAACCAAACAATAAAAATTCTCACTTTTTTTGTCACAAAAACAAAGCATCGGACGTCTAGCTAATAAAGTGAATTATTAACCCTTAAAATGAACGCCGAACGCTTTCAACAGCTTGTAATGCCACATTACCGCCGCATGTACCTTGTGGCGATAAGACTCACTGCCGATACTGCCGACGCCCAGGATGCCGTGCAGGATGCGGTGATAAATCTCTGGCAGCAGCAGGCTAAGCTTGAAAGCGCCGGCAACATAGAAGCCTATGCCGTTACTGCAGCCCGCAATGCGGCCATAGACATTACACGGCGCCGGCACCCGGCATGCGACATCGAGGACGCTACTCAGCACGACATGTCACACGATCCTGCCACCGCCCTGTCAATTAAAGATCGCGTCGAGCACGTGATGGAAATTATCGACGACCTCCCCGACACGCAGCGCCGCGTTATCCTTATGCGCGATGTCGACGGCTGCGAGTTTGACGAGATTGTCGAGGCTACGGGATTCAGCCATGTCAACGTGCGCACATTGTTATCCCGTGCCAGAGCTACTATTAGAAAACACTTTGCCAATATATGAATAAGACCGACTATATAAGATATTTGCTTGACGAGTACTACAACGGTACGCTGAGCCTCTCGGGCGAGCGCGAACTCCGCAGTTACTTTGCCGGCGACTACATCGACCCCGAGCTTGAGGCCGAGCGCGATATGTTTCTTGCTCTTGGCGATATTCAGGTTCCCGATGAGCTTGAGGAGCGTTTAAACGAGACCATCTACAGCCTTGACCGGGAGCGTAAAACCCGTCGGATTGGCCTGCGTCGCTGGATCATGCGCGCCGGCGCCGTTGCAGCCACGGTAGCAATTGTAGTCACTCTTGTCCTCCCGTCGGGCAAAATGACCGACGAGGAGATTATCGGCAGCATGACCCGTGAGGAAGTAGCGGCCCACACCACCCGCGTGCTCGAGCTCATGTCGCGCACGATCAACGCAGGGTCGGAGAGCGCCGGCCGTGCCACATCCGTTGCAATCGAAGTAATAAACAGTCAATCCGATAATATATGAAACGAATTATAAGCCTGCTGCTATTCGTGACAACCGTCATGGTCGCTTCGGCATTCGATCTTGCCGAAGAGTGTGATAACATCAAAGGCGTCAGCACGATTTCCATCAACCAAGCTATGCTCAAACTCGTTTCGTTTCCCGACAAGGGCACTAATCCCGTCGATCTCGAAGCACTTTCGAGCCGCTTGGACAAAGTGCAGATAATCAACGCCGACGAGCCCGCACCGACAGCTGCGGTTAAAAATATGGTAAATCGGTATATTTCAAGTGCTCCCCGTTTTGAACGCACAATGAAGATGAAAGACGGCGACGAGTCGGTAATGATGTACATGCGCACACTGTCGGTTCCTCGCGCCAACGAGCCTCAGAACGAGTTCCTTATAATTGTAGAGGACACGCCCGATATCACCGTCGTGCTTCTCGTCGGTCGAATCACCATGGACGAACTCGCCAACGTAACCGAGCTTTAGCCCCGATTTTAGAGCCGGCTCTTAATACATTCTAACATCTTAAAGGCGACAGATTCGGCTCCGAACCGCTCGGCGATGATTTCATGTTGCCGCGATCTGTCGCACGGATTGTCGAGTGCACGTGACAGAGCTTCGGCGATATCCTCGGGATTGCTCGATGTTATGTACCCCGACACTCCATCGTCGACAATGTCTCGTTGACCGCCGTTGCCGGTTGTCACGGCCGTGCATCCTCCGGCCATCCCCTCGATAATTGTTCCCGGAAGTGTCTCGAAAAGCGACGTCGACAGCACCACATCGGCTCTTGAAAACAGCTCGCGTAACACATTCGGGTCGGCTATGCGCCCGGTGTGGACGTGCGGGAACCTCAGTCCCGCGAGCACCGATGGGTCGCGCAGGTCGCCATAAAACACTGCCTGACATCTCCCGGCAATGTCCTCGCGTTTTTCGGCAAGGCGATTCAAAGCTGCAATAGCAGTGGGGAAATCCTTTATCGGGTCATCAAGACGTGCTGCACCCATTACAATTAGCCGCTTCGACAAGTCGACACCATGCGGCAGTTCGATACCGCGAGGCTCGATATAGAATAGATTGTCAGGGAATACATTAGGAATTACCCTTACGTCATGGCCGCTGAGCAGGCTGCTCTGCCCCGCGCAACCGGCGAGCCAGTTGCTCACAGCAACTATTGTCAACTCCGGGCAGCTTTCATATAAACGCTTCTTGCGCCTCCATCCCAAGCGAGAGAGATCGTTGCCGACCGTTCCTCCCTTGATGTACCGGCAGTGTCCGCATTCAGTCTTATATCCCTCGCAGTCAAGCGCATGATGGCAAGCTCCGGTCATGCACCACATGTCGTGCATCACCCACAGGACCCGCTTGCCCGAATCGACCAGACGTTTGACGCCCTTGAGTGACAGCAACCCCTGATTGACCCACGACAAAATCACGGCATCAGCCTCCTTGACAAGCCTGTGGCGCCAAATATCAAATCCCGTATTGGCCAACGATACCTTGAAAAGGTCGGTCCTGTTAAAACCGTTGTGAGCAAAGATGTAGGCACGCTCACCCACAAAGCGCAGCTTGCGGCCGAGAGCCGACCCCACGACATGAACGTCAGGGTCGTTACTCCGCTTGTTCATAACCAGCATCGACGCCTCGACACCCATGTCGCGTAGCGCCACCATCAGGCGGTAAGTCACCACAGCAGCTCCGCCCGTCAAATCGCTATTACAAACAAGAATAACTTTCATCACAAGAATATTTTCCACAAAGATAGCAACAAATCATCAGTTTTATAACACCAAGCGTTGTCCGAATGACATTTTTGGCCTATCTTTGCACCACAAACCCCCGCCCCGGTAGTTCAACGGATAGAATAGAAGTTTCCTAAACTTTAGATAGCAGTTCGATTCTGCTCCGGGGTACCCCCAAATCCCCCCCCCAGAGCGTAGCCCCATCCGGCCACGCTCTAATTTTTTTATTTATTGCCGTACCGGCTCTTTTTTTAATGGAATAATCAATGCGCTTAGTGATGCAAAGAACTAATGATGGCGTTTTAAATCATCGTCACCTTTAATATTTTAATCGTCATCTTCGTCTAAATCATCATCGATCTCACCAAAACCATTGATATGCATATTCATGCCTATGCAGTATAATATAGCTATGACCAAAGTGACCACTCCACCAAAGGTCATCCACCAGGATTCAGAAAATATTTTAGCAATAATCATGTAAATAAGAATTCACTACCTGTTGCGCTAATTAATCTATGAGGGAGAGGCCGGGGATGTCGGCGAGGCGGCGTTGGAGCTCGGGGGTGTGTTCGGCGTGGAACTGTACTGTCATCTCGCAGGTGTTGTTATCGTGAGATACAAATTATTGTTATACTGTTTTGTTAATTAAATATAAGGCAGTCGCTCACTTATATAGTGTGAACGATTGCCTTATGTATGAGACTGATACAAAAAAATCTTAAAAATCAAGACCTAATTTAAAAGTAAGAGCGCCCATATTAAAACTGTCTTTTAAATGGAGTTCTTCATATGTAATGCTATATTTGGCAACTTGCACTTCATAACCGAAACCTAAGTTTACGCCAGTTTTCTCGGTAATTCCAAACCTAGTTCCTATCATAGGCGAGAAAAAGAATCCTTTAATATTATCTGATAAAGAATATCCGATTTTGAAATCTACGAAAGGTGCAAGCCGAGAGTTTTCAATAGGTAAGCTGCCGCGTAAATCTGCGAATACAGGCATGCTCCATTTTTCAAAGTCAATATAATCATTACCTCCGATACCTATGCCAGCAAAAAGGTATGGGTTGAATTGATAGCCATGGGTTGTAAGCATTTGAATTCGATCTGTTCTATTTTGGCCTACACCTAATCCATATCCAAATTCAAAGTAACATTTATAGCCCTTGTGAAGCTGATAGTCGTCATCATACAAGCCCTGAGAGAACGCCGGTGTCACAGTAATTATCATGACAATTGCTGTGATAAATGATTTAAAATGTCTCATAATTGGTTTAGTAATAAAAAATGTGATAAAATTGTGTTGTTTTAGTCCTGTAAGCTCCACCAAACTGAGACTATAATTATATATAAAAGCAAAAGGCGCGGAGCTTGATCATTGCTCGCGTCCTCTTATTCTGCGTATCGCCAAACACGCTTACCGAAAGAACGGAAGAAAAATAATCACCCCGCGCCGTTACCGTGTATGATAGCGACGCGAGGTCGTCATGACATATACGATTACGACAAATGGGGCATTCTATACTTTGTTCTTCGGTAATGGAAATTGGCGATTTCAGAATAAAGAACTAAGCTAAATGCCTTTTGTGCTTTCGGTTTTCTCCCCAAAAGCGATGCAAAGTTAACATTTATTTTTTAGAATGCCTCATCTAAGGTGATTATTTTCTTCTTTCTATCGAATTTAGGGTATTATTCTTGAAGGTATTGGTGATATTGTATGAGGGAGAGGCCGGGGATGTCGGCGAGGCGGCGTTGGAGCTCGGGGGCGTGGTCGGCGCGGAGCTGTACTGTCATCTCGCAGGTGTTGTTGAAGGCTTGGTCGAGCACTTTGACGTCGCCCGATTTTATGAGGCGCATGACGGGTTCCATCGACAGGTAGGGGAACGTGAAGCGCAGGGTGGCCTGTTCGTGGCACTCGATTATCGTAGCGGCTGAGATAGCTTCGCGGGCTGCCTCACGATAGGCTACGATGAGGCCTGACGTACCTAATTTTATTCCGCCGAAGTATCGTACTACGATTATGACTACGTTGGTGAGATTGAATGAGTTGATTTGTCCCAGTATGGGCTTGCCGGCTGTCCCGGAGGGTTCGCCGTTGTCGCTCGACAGGTACTGTGAGCGGTCGGCTCCCACCATGTAGGCCCAGCACACGTGCCGGGCGTCATGGTAGCGGTTGGTGTATGTCGCGATGGTTTCACGCGCTTCGTCGACCGACGTGACGGGGACTGCAAAGGAGATGAATTTGCTCATCTTCTCGCGGTACACACCCTCGCCGGTGTTGTCGAGCGTATAAAACGTGTCGGCCATCAGCGGTCAAAAAATGGGCTTTTGCTCGATATCGAGACGGGTATTGCGAATACCTGGCGGCACCCGGGGAGGATGTCGAGGCGCATTGCGGCCATGCCGGCCGAGAACAGCACGCGGGTGTCAACACGGTGGTCGGCGGCGGTGGCGCATGCCGAGCCTATGGCGATGCCTACGTCGGTAATGTTCATGGCACATGGTGCCTGTGCGGGTTTATCGCCGCAGGTGGGGAAGCCGCAGTGCCCGCAGTTGATGCCCATGACGCCGAGTCGCGAACCTATGAGGACGATGCACTCGGCCTGGAGGATGTTGGCCGAGTCACGTTCATAGACGGGACGTCCTGTCTCGGCGTGCATCTGCTTCATGGCTTCGCTAAGGCGTGTGATGTCGTCACCGTCGATAACTGCGCATTCGAGCAGGTCGTTGCCGCGTGCTTTGGGGGCGGTGCGTGCGGCGGTTATCATTGCGCCGGCCACTGTCATTGAGCGCTCGTGCCGGCTGGTGCGTTCGTTCTGTATCATGGTGCTTGGCGTGTTTAGATTATGAGCATGGCGTCGCCGTAGGCACCGAACCGGTAGCCTTCCTTGATGGCGATGTCGTAGGCTTTCATGATGAGGTCATATCCGCCGAATGCTGTAACCATCATGAGCATGGTCGAGTAGGGGAGATGGAAGTTGGTGACCATGGCGTCGGTGACGGTGAAGTCGTAGGGCGGGAAGATGAACTTGTTGGTCCAGCCGCTGTAGGTCTTCATGTGGCCACCCATGCTCACGGCGCTTGCTATGCCGCGCAGTACCGATGTGCCCACGGCGCATACCTTGTGGCCGGCATCCTTGGTGGCATTGACACGGTCGACAAGTTCCTGTGTGACCTCTACCTGCTCCGAGTCCATGCGGTGTTTGGTGAGATCCTCGACGTCGATCTCGCGGAAGCTGCCAAGGCCGCTGTGAACGGTAAGGAATCCTTCCTGAACGCCTTTGATCTCGAGGCGTTTCATGAGCTCGCGGCTGAAGTGTAGGCCGGCTGCAGGGGCAACGACTGCACCCTCGTTCTTGGCGAAGATACACTGGTAGGTCTCGGCATCCTCGGGTCGCGGATCGCGTTTGATATACTCGGGCAGCGGGGTCATGCCGAGGGCGAAGAGGTTGGATTTGAATTCCTCGTGAGGACCGTCGTAGAGAAAACGCAGTGTGCGGCCACGCGATGTGGTGTTGTCGATGACCTCGGCTACCATGGAATCATCGTCGCCGAAGTAAAGCTTGTTGCCGATGCGTATCTTGCGGGCGGGCTCTACGAGTACGTCCCAGAGCTTGAGCTCGGCGTTGAGTTCACGAAGCAGGAACACTTCTATGCGGGCACCGGTTTTTTCCTTATTGCCGTAGAGGCGGGCCGGGAAAACCTTGGTGTCGTTGAATATCATCATGTCTCCGTCGTCGAAGTAGTTGAGTATCTCTTTGAAAATGTGATGCTCTATCTCGCCTGTGCGGCGGTTGATTACCATCATGCGGCACTCGTCGCGCTCGGGGGTGGGTTCGGTGGCTATGAGTGTGTCGGGAAGACGGAATTTAAATTGTGAGAGTTTCATGTCGTTATATGAGAGTGATGAATTGATTTAGTGTGGAAATAACGGTTACTCGGCGGGCATTTCTATGTCGGTGTTCTGTATCAGCTCGACAGCCTGGTCGACGGTGATGCAGTCGGCTACCGATACCTCGCCAACTCGGGTACGCCGCAGGGCTGTGAGGTGTCCGCCCGAGCGGAGTGCTTCGCCGATATCACGGGCGAGCGCGCGTATGTAGGTGCCCTTGCTGCACACCACCCTTATTGCAATCGATGTGGGCGAGAATTCGAGCAATTCAATCTCGTCGATGACAAGGATTTTGGCTTTCAACTGTACCTCCTCTCCGCGGCGGGCCATCTTGTAGGCACGATGTCCGTCGATCTTACAGGCCGAGAATGCCGGCGGTACTTGCTCTATGCGCCCCTTGAAACGCTCGAGCGTATCGAGAACGAGCTCGCGGGTTATATGGTCGGTGGGGTAGTGGGCATCGATGGCAGTCTCGAGGTCGTAGCTCGGTGTCGTGGCTCCAAGGCCTATGGTGGCAATGTATTCTTTGACGCCGGCCTGGAGCTCGTCGATGCGCTTGGTGGCTCGTCCTGTGCATATAATCATGACGCCGGTAGCAAGTGGGTCGAGCGTTCCGGCATGACCAACCTTGAGCTTCTTGCTGCCTATGCGGCGCAGGATGCAGGAACGCAGTCGCTTGACAACGTTAAACGACGTCCACTCCAGCGGCTTGTCGATGTATAATATCTCTCCGTCGATGAAGTTCATTGCAGGTGGGTGAGTTGCCAGGTTATTGACACGATGCCGGCTATGGCACAGTAGATTGCAAACCACACGAGCTTGCCTTTCTTCACGAGGTTGATCATCCAGCGGCATGCAAGGCAGCCTACGATGAAAGCGGCGAGGAAGCCCACTATGAGCGGTAGCAGTTCGACGCTGCCCGATGCAATTGCCTCAGCTTCGGCCGGGTCGGGGAAAATGATATCTTTCACGTCGAGCAACGCTGCGCCCAGGATGGGTATGATTACCATGAAGAACGAGAACTGGGCCAGCTTGTCGCGGCGGTCGCCGAGGATAATGCCGGTGGCGATAGTCGAGCCCGAACGGCTTAGGCCGGGCAATACCGCGATGGCCTGTGCGCAGCCTATTATGAAGGCATCGAGCCAGGTAATGTCGCGACCTTTGAAGCGTATGCCCTCGGCACGAAGTTTCTCTTCGGGCTCAGTGCGCGACATGTAGGTGAACGACAGTAGCGATGCTGTGATGAGCAGGCAGATGCCCACGATGAGCAGGTTGCCTTCAAAGAGCTCGTCGATCTTGCTCTTGAACAGCAGATATACTATGAGGATAGGAACGCACGAGAGCAGAATCTTGAGCACATAGTAAAAGTTCTCGTCGCGCTTCCATCCGAAAAATGATGTTATCAAAGGTAAAAATTCGCGCCACAGCACTACAATAGTGCTAAGCACGGTAGCAACGTGAAGCACGACATCAAACTGGAGCGAGTCGGCTCCCTCCATGTCCATGCCGAGTATCTGTTTGAAAATCTCGAGGTGTCCCGAACTACTGATGGGCAAATATTCAGACAGACCCTGAACAATGCCCAGAATTAAAGCTTGTAGCCAATCCATTGGATAAATAGTTGAAAATAGGTAATCTATGTGTTAGAAATTGTACTTGGCTTAGGTTCAGCCGCGTCGGCGAGGGCGATAGATGATCGATACACCCATTGCAACGAAACCGATAAAGGCAATCGTGGGGCCTACCACGATGCGGCGTGTGCTGAATATGTCGGGGTTGAACTCGTCACCCGTGGAACTGCCTCCGAGCATGAGCAGGAAACCGGCTATGATGAGAACCGCCGACGCTGCCATGAGCAGGAAATTGATTTTAACGAGTGGCAGTTGGGCCGATTCTTTTGTGTCGTTTTTCGACATATTGTTTAATGAATTGCTCATCTTATTTTTTTTGATGTGTTGTTAAATGCTATTGAATCAGAACATCTCGTCGTAGTCCAGACGCAGGTACTTGTTGGTGGCCAGGGCAGCGGCAACACCGCAAATGGCCACGCCAAGCACGATCATAGCCGGGAATACCCAGGCCAGTGAACTCCAGGATGTGAATGCTTTTATATCGGGAGTGGCCGAATGTACGGCGGCAACGATTACTGCGAGAAGCGCACCGGCAATGATTCCGGCAACGACACCGTTGATGATTCCGGTGCGTATGAACGGCCGGCGTATGAACGAGCCGGTGGCACCTACAAGCTTCATCGTGTGGATGAGGAATCGGCTCGAATAGACCGTAAGCCTTACAGTGTTGTTAATGAGTACCCCCGACACCAGTAGCAGCGCCAGAGCCAGCGGCAGGAAAATCATCGACACGATATCAACCACATTGTTGATGACGTCGACAACCTGAGTAGTCGTTGAAACCTCATCGACACCGTCGAGGCGTTCTACGCGGGCGGTAATCGTGTCAAGGCTGTCGCTCACGGCATAGTCGGGAGTGACGGTGATTTCGTATTGGGCGCCAAACGGATTGACACCGAGCACCTCCATGACATCCTCGCCGTTGTCCTTCTCCCATCGCGACAGGGTCTCTTCGGCCGACGTGTACGACACCGAGTTGGTATATGGCGCCGACGCAAACAATTGTTGCATCGTAGCGAGAGTTTCGTCGGTAACATCGTCGCTCATCACGACGGTAAAGCCCATTCGAGACTTCAGAGAATCGGAAAAACTGCCTGCTCCGATAGCAATAGCGGCAAAAAGGCCGAGGATTAGGAGTACAATCATGACACTGACAGTGGCCATGAGCTGCTTTCCGAATATCGTTTTACCCGTAAGGTTGTTTTTTTTCATTATATAATAATTGTAGGGCGTTGACTGTCACCCGAGTAAGTGCATTTTGGCGCTCATTGCCCCAAAATTATTGCAAAAATACAATATTTATACCCCCGTTGTCAAGTTTTTAGCGATAAATTTTGTAACAGCGATTTAAAAAGAGCCCGCCTGCAGGTTCAACTGGCAAGTGCAAAATTAGCGATTTGTTTGAAGAATTCGG